>JBEQUD010000400.1:0-2417 GCA_040349235.1 Acidobacteriota bacterium | reverse complement strand
GCTTGTTGCGGTTCTTCGCGCTGTACTACGCGGGCACGAGCCTGGCCTCGTTTCTTCTCCAAGCGCTCTCGAGCCGCCGGGTCCTCGAGCGCTGTGGCCTGGCGCTTACCATCAGCTCGCCGTCCGTGGCCCTGCTCGCGGGGAGCATCGGCGGGCTGGTGGCCCCTGGGTTCGCGAGCCTCGCCGCCGGGCGCGCTGGCGAGTCGATTTTCCGCGGCTCGTGGTTTCGCGCGGGCTACGAGCTGTTCTACACGCCTATCGCGGCGTCCGAGCGCCGGGCGGCCAAGTCGATCATCGACGTCGGCTGCGATCGCCTCGGGGATGCGTTGGGTGGCGGGCTCGTTCGCCTCGTCCTGCTGCTTGCGCCTGCCTCGCAGTCGTCCGTCGTGCTCGCCCTGGCCCTGCTCAGTGCCGTCGGCGCCATCGTCGCCGCCAGCCGGCTGAACCACTGGTACATGCGGGAGCTCGAGGACAGCCTCGTCGAGCAGGCCGGCGGCTCGTCAGGTTCCGACCGAACGGCGGAGGACTCGACCCGGAACATCCTCCTGCGCATGGCGGATCGAGAGGGGGGCCCGCTCAGCCAGGTCAGTGCCGCGCACGACGTCTCCGTCCGGTTCTCGGCCGGCGACCGAGAACTGCAGGACATCCTCGCGCTCCGCTCCCGGAGCCGTCGGCGCATCATCGAGGTCCTGTCGCGGGACGAGGGCGTGTCGGCCGCCCTCGTCCCGCACGTTCTTCCGCTCCTTGCCTGGAACCCGGTGGCGGACTACGCCTTCTTCGCCCTGCGCAAGGTCGCCGAAGAACGCGTCGGCGCGCTCATCGACACGCTGCTCGACCCCGCTCAGGACTACGCCGTCCGCCGCCGGCTCGCGCGGGTGTTCTCGGTCTGCGTGTCGCAGCGGGCCGCCGACGGCCTCCTGCTGGCGCTCGACGACGCCCGCTTCGACGTCCGGTTCCAGTCCGCCCGGTCGCTGGCGGCGATCCTCGACAAGAACGCCGGCATCCACATCGACCGCAAGCGGATCTACGCCGTCGTGCTCCGAGAGGTGGCGGTCGGACGGCCGGTCTGGGAGAGCGGCCGGTTCCTGGACGGGTTCGTCGGCGACTCGCCGCTCGACGAGTTCGTGCGGGACCGCGCGAGCCAGAGTCTCGCGCACGTCTTCACGCTGTTGTCGCTGGTCCTGCCGCGCGAGCCGCTGCAGATTGCCTTCCGCAGCCTGCACAGCGAGGACCGCCACCTGCGGGGCACTGCGCTCGAATACCTCGAAGGCGTGCTGCCCCCGGCGATTCGCCCGCGGCTCTGGCCGTTTCTCGTGCCGGCGGACACGCCGCCCCCGGCGCGTCACCACGACGACGTGATCGCGGACCTCCTGCGGTCGAGCGATTCCATCACCCTCGACGGCCTCGCCCGGAGGTCCGAGGGGCCGATTGCGGGGTTCGAGCCCGCCTGACGCGTTAGGGGACAGACATCGAACTGGAGCACATCCATGCTGCGAACTGCCCCGACCGTTGACGACCCCCGCACCCGTCTGGACCGCTTGTTGTCCCTGTTCACCGACGTGCGGGCGGGCGAGGGCACCACCGCCCTCCTCATGCTGGCCAACATCTTCGTCCTCCTGGTTTGCTACGCCATCATCAAGACCGTCCGCGAGCCGCTCATCCTGCTCGGCGGGGGCGCCGAGGTCCGCTCGTATGCGGCGGCAGGGCAGGCGCTCCTGCTGATGGGGGTCGTCCCGCTCTACGGCTGTTTCGCGGCCCGCGTGGGCCGCGCGGCGCTCGTGGTCGGGGTGACGCTGTCCTTCATCGCCGGCCTGGCGCTGTTTGCCGCGGCCGTGCGCGCCGGGGTCCCCTACGTGGGCGTCGCCTTCTTCATCTGGGTCGGCATCTTCAACGTGTCGCTCATCGCGCAGTTCTGGTCGTTCGCCAACGACATCTACACGCGCGAAGCCGGTGGCCGGCTGTTCCCCGTCATCGTGATGGGGATGACGGCCGGCGCTCCGCTCGGCTCGTTCGTGGCGGCGCGCCTCTTCCGGTTCGGCCTCTCCGTGCCCGCCATCCTCTCCGTGGCCGCGGCCCTGCTGGCGACGAGCGCGGTGCTCTACCTGCGGATCAGCCGGCGCGGCGTGCTGCACGCGACGCCGGGCCTCGCGCTCCCCTCGTCCACCGGTGGATTTGGCCTTGTCCTCGGGAACAGCTATCTGCGGCGGATCGCGCTCCTCGTCGTGCTGCTGAACGTCGTCAATACGACCGGCGAATACATGGTCGCGCGCCTGCTCGCCAGCCACGCCGCCGCGCTCGCGGCCGCGAACCCGGGCTTCGACCGACAGGCGTTCATCGGTGCGTTCAGCGGCGACTACCAGTTCGTGGTCAACGTGGTGGCGCTGCTGCTTCAGGCCTTCGTCACGGCGCGCCTGGTC
>JBEQUD010000362.1:0-8400 GCA_040349235.1 Acidobacteriota bacterium | reverse complement strand
GGGGCCTCGTGCCGCACATCGAGCACGTGGCCGATCGTTTCGCGGACCAAGGCTACGTGGCCCTCGCACCGGATCTGTTCCACGGCCGGACGGCGCGCTCGTCCGACGAAGCCGGGAAGCTGATGATGAGTCTCGAGATCGAGGGTGCGGCCAGAGACTTATCCGCGGCCATCGACTACCTGGCGGCACTGCCCGACACGACCGGCACGTCGGTCGGCACGATCGGCTTCTGCATGGGCGGCGCGCTGTCGCTCTACGCTGCCTGCGGCAATCCAGAGGTGGCCGCGTGCGTCGTCTTCTACGGTGGCCATCCGAACATCAAGCCAGACCTCGCGTCGCTCCGCGCGCCGGTGCTCGGCGTGTTCGCCGGCCATGATGATTTCGTCACACCGCAGATGGTGGCTGCCCTCGACCGGGGATTGACGGCCGCCGGCAAACTTCACGAGTTCTACACGTATCCCGACGCACACCACGCCTTCTTCAACGATGACCGCCCCGAGGTGTACGACCCTGCCGCGGCCAAGGATGCCTGGGAGAAGACGCTCGCGTTCTTCGGCCGCGAACTCCAGGGCTGATTGGCGGTGGCGCGTGGCGCTCGTCGCCCTCGCCGCGGCCGCGGCGTGGGTGCCGATGCCCCCGTCCACCGTCGAACGCTGGTATTCGCAGGGCGCGTACCCCGTGCTGCAGCGGCTCACCACGGCGTTGTCCAACCGCGTGCCGTTCGCGTTGTTCGATCTTCTGGTCATCGCGATCGCTGCGACGTGGATCGTCCTGGCCGTTCGCGACATCGCCGGTTCCCGCCGCCCGCGCAGCCTGTCGCTGGCCCTTGGACGAGTCGTGCTGCGGACGGCCGTCCTGGCAGCCGGCCTCTACGTGGCGTTCCTCCTTCTCTGGGGGCTGAATTACCGGCGGCCGCCGCTTGTCGAGACGCTCGCGTTCGACGCCCACGCCGTTACCCAGGAGGCGGCCCGGGCGCTCGCACGCACCTCGGCGGATCAGCTCAATGCGCTCGACGCGCGCGCGCATGCCGATGGCTGGCCTCGCGCGGACGCCGTGGATGCCCGGCTGTCCGAGGCGTTCGCTCGCGCCCATCGCCAACTCGGCCGCTCGGGAGACGCCGTCGTCGGCCGACCCAAGCGGACGCTGTTCGACTGGTATTTTCGGCGGACCGCGCTCGACGGGATGACGGACCCCTTCTTCCTCGAGACGTTGGTGTCCTCGAGCCTCCTCCGGTTCGAACGCCCCTTCGTCGTCGCGCACGAGTGGAGCCATCTGGCTGGGTTCGCGGATGAAGGCGACGCGAACTTCCTCGGCTGGCTGGCGTGCGTGCAAGGCTCCCCGGCGGCCCAGTACAGCGGCTGGCTGTTTCTGTATGGTGAGACGGTCGCCGGCCTCGACCGACCGGCGCAGTCGGATGCGGCCGCGCGGCTCGCCGCGGGGCCGCGCGCCGATCTTGCGGCGATTCGCGCGCGGTTGGTGGCGGAGGTCAGTCCAGCGATGCGCACCGCCGGATGGCGCGTCTACGATCAATACCTGAAGGCCAATCGTCTCGGCGCGGGCGTGGAGAGCTACGCGCACGTCGTGGAACTCGTCCTCGGCGTCCGTTTCGGACCGGGGTGGACGCCGCAGACGCTGGTCCCGCGCCAGCCCTAGGAACGCCGGCGTGGCCCGTGTGCCAGAAGCCCATTCGGTGGCACGACGGCCGTGCGGTCACCGCGGCCCCACCGGGGTGACCGCGCGCGGCAGTTCCGCGTTCCGCGGCTCGTTCGCATAGGACACGCGCTCGAGAAACAAGCCAGATGCCGGGGCGGTCAGCCGCGCGGGTGCAGTCGATTCGCCGGCCAGGAGCGTCGCCGCGGCCTCAGCGTCGAGTGCCCCGCGGCCGATCTCGACGAGGACGCCCACCATCCGGCGCACCATTTTCCACAGGAAGTGCGACCCGGCGATCCGGACCAGCACGAGGTCCCCGTCTTCCGCGATGTCAATCCGTTCGAGTAACACGACCGTTGAGCGTTCCCTGGCGGTCGGCTCGTCGTCCGCCGTCCCACTGCCGCCGTCGGACGCGGCGAAGGCACGGAAGTCGCGCATGCCGAGAAAGGCGCGCGCGGCGTGCTGCATGCGCGCCACGTCGAGCGGATCCTTCACCCACCACACATAGGCTTTCGCGAACGCCGTGCGTCGGCGCGCAATCTGGTAGACGTACCGGCGCTCGACGGCGTCATGGCGCGCGTGAAAGCGGTGCGGTACGACCTCGGCGGTCAGGATGTTGATGTCGCTCGGGAGCTCGTCGTTGAGGCGCCGCACCAGTGTGGCCGGCGGGATGTTGGTGCTGACGTCGAGGTGGGCTACCTGGGCGACGGCATGGACCCCGGCGTCTGTGCGACCCGACCCGTAGAGTTCGAAGTCCGTCCGGTTCGTGACCGTTCGGACTGCCCCGTCGATCTCGCCCTGGATTGTCCGGGCGTTCTTCTGGATCTGCCAGCCGCTGTAGCGCGTTCCGGCGTACTCGATCGTCAGTTTGAAACGGGGCACGCAGATATTCTAGCGGCCTGTCGGCGAGGAACGAGCGCGGCCAGACGCCGCGCGACCCGGTGACGACCGCTTACGCCGCGTTCGCCCGGGCGACGGCGTCCCGCAGGGCGGCGAGCCACGCGCTGGCTGCCGCGTGGTCGGGGAAAACAGCCGACGCGCCGACGTAGCGGGCATGGGC
This sequence comes from Acidobacteriota bacterium, assembly GCA_040349235.1. Lineage (GTDB taxonomy): Bacteria > Acidobacteriota > Vicinamibacteria > Vicinamibacterales > CAVVIG01 > JBEQUD01. The sequence continues at coordinate 5,690 of JBEQUD010000362.1, read as the reverse complement.
GTCCGTTTCCGTCGTGCGGGGCGTGTTGACGATGATGACCGGTATGGCTGCGGTCGCTGGGTCGCGTTTCAGCAGCCGGCAGACCGCCCATCCTGTTCCCCCGCTGACGTCCACGTCCAACGCGATGACGTCAGGGCGCCTGGCGCGCGCCAGTTCGTAACCCATGCTCGCGCCGGATGCGCGCAGCGTCAGGAACCCACTTTCTTCCGGACGCACCCCCGCAGGGAGGATGCCCGCGGACTCGCTGCCGTTTTGGATGATCAGAAGGACCGGAGCCCGTCGGTTCATGAGATGTTCACCTGACGCATGCGGATAGAAACAACAGCGCGCCGGAGATGCCACCGGTGATGCTGCTGACGACCAGGAGACACGTCGCAAATGAAAAAGCCATGCCGGGTTTGGCAGCAAGGCGCACGCCATGAAGTCGTGGCACGGTAACGTGACGTAAGTGTATGGACATAAACGGCTTGCTCGTTTACGGATGGGATGGAGCCAGGCCCACATCTCTGTGGCTCTGTCGGATTCCCCCCTCGATTCTGTCGGTTTAGACGCAGGAGCGTCGGGAAGAGTCTGGTGCTCAGGGCACGCGTCGAAAGCTGACGACCAGGACGTCGCGCGACGCCGGCACGGCAGGGTCGAAGGGCCGGACCGGGGTGACGCCGTGCGCCACCCTGTGATCATCGACCACCGCGGCATCGAACGGGTCCGTCAGCGTGAAGCTGCCGAGCGGGCGGCCGGCCGCGTCGTAGGTGGTCGTCGTCCCGCTCTCGATGTTCTGCCGGCTGACGAGGAGGACGAGCACGAAATCGGCCCCATCCCGGTGCACGCCTTCGGGCGTCGGGTGGCCGGCGGCTCCGGCCCTGGGCTCGATGCGGAACTGGTGGACCTCGATGTGCCACGCCCGGGTCGCGGGGGCGACGGCGTCGAACAGTCCCCGGCAGAAGCCGAGGATGGTCTTCAGGGTGGGCCCGTTGGCTGTCCGGTCGGAGACGGGCGCAAACCACCGCTCGATTCCGCCAAAGAGCGGGTTGTACTCCGCATGTTGGTAGTGGGGCTGATGCGGTTCGCGCACGAGACCACCCTCCGCCGTCGCCGAGTACACGGCGTACCGGCGCTGCCGGTACCGACTGCTGTCGTCCAGATAGGTATCCTGCTCGAGATCGTTCCAGCTGGCCGCGAACGCCGCCCAGTCGGAGAGGGACCCGCGCTGCTCGAACACCTGCCGCATCAGCGCCGCGCGCGCGAACACATAGCCGTCGGCGACGAGCGGCTCGACAAGCCACGCGGGCACGGTGGACAGAGATGGCTTCCCCAACAACTCGAACGCTAGTATGTGCGTGTTGGCGGCTTTCGCCAACGCCGACGCGTCTGGATCTATGATGACCTCGCGTATGCGTGTCAGAAGACGGGTGCTCGCGACAGCCGTGCTGGCCGCATGCGTCGCCGCGGTGGTGGCGGGCGCCCTCGTCCGTCGGCGCCAGCGAGGCGCCCTTCCGGTGGCCGGGTCGCCGGTGTTCGAGCAGACCACGCGCGCCTTTTATCACGGTCTCGCAGCGCTGCAGGTCGGGCTACTCGACGACGCGCGCGCCGCATTCCTCACCGCGACCACGCTCGCACCCGGGGAGCCGGCCGCCTGGGCCAACCTTGGGTTGACGGACCTACGCCGCGGCCAGTTCCAGTCCGCGGCGCCCGCCATCGCGCGGGCCGCGGCCCTGGCGCCGACGAGCAGCGCGGTCGCCGTCCTGGAGGCCGAGCTCGCCAAGGCCGAGGGGCACCCTGCCGCCGTCGTCGCGCGTTATCGTCGCGCGCTCGAACTGGACGCCGCGTCGCCCCGCGTGCAATATGCCCTCGCCGCCGAAATCGAGGCGGCCGGTGGGCCGCAGGCGGACGCGGAGGCCGAGGCCCTCCTGGACAGCCTGCTGGCCGCGGCGCCGGCGAATCTCGCCGTGCGGCTGGAAGTGGCGCGACTCGGGGCCAAGCGGGGTGATGGCCCGGCGCTGCAGCGCGCCGTCTCGGGGATTGGCGCGCCCGGCGTGGGTTGGCCCGCCGCCGCCGCCGACCCCTACCAACGTCTTCAAGACGCCACGGCGCGGGCCGACTTCGCCGGGGCGGCGCGCGCCGTCGCGGTCCTGCGCAATGCGCTCCTGCGGGTGCCCGCGTTCCGCGGCGACCTGGCGGCGCTCGCAGCGCCCGTGGGGTTGGTCGCGGAGCCGTTCGTTCGATTTCTCCGACTGCCGTCGCCCGAATCAGTGCCATCCGCGCCCGACGAAGGCCTCACGTTCGCCGCCCAGCCTGCCGGGCCGTCGGCGACCGGTGCCATCGCCTTTTCCCCGCAGGGTGCGGACCTGCCGCGCATCGTCAGCACCGATGGCCGCCTGGTCCACCCGGATCGGTCGCCCGCGGCCGTCGGGTTTCCCGGTGGGCCCGCTCACGTGCCGCCGTCGGCGTTCGGCTTGCTCGCGGTGGATTGGCACCGCGACTTCAGGTTGGGGCTGGTGCTGGCCGGCGCCGGGGGTGTTCGGTTGCTGGCACAAGGGGAGGACGGCACGTTCAAGGAGCTCCCGGCCGCTGGCCGGGACGTGGATGCCGGGAAGCTGGACGCGACCGGCGTATGGACCGCCGACGTGGATCTGGACGGCGATCTGGACCTCGTGGTGGGCATCGCGAGCGCGGCGCCCGTGGTGCTGCGCAACAACGGGGATGGCACCTGGAACACGACGCGCCCCTTCCCCGGCATCGTCGATCTCCGTGCGTTCGCGTGGGGCGATCTCGATGGCGACGGGGATCCGGACGCCGCGCTCGTCGATGGCCAAGGGCGGCTGCACGTGTTCGACAATCAGCAGGGCGGACAGTTTGTGGCCGTGGCCGCACCGGGCGCGGACGTGCGCATGACGGCCCTCGCGGTCGCGGACGTGAATGGAGACGGGGTCCTCGACCTGGTGACGCTCGGCGCCGACGGCGTCGTACGCCGCGCATCGCGGGGGCCGCACGCCTGGGAGGAGGCGCCCCTCGCCACGTGGTCCGGCCGGGCAGGCGCTCCGCGTCCCGGCGGCGATCGCATCGTCCTCGCGGATCTCGACAACAACGGCGCGCCCGACATCATCGCGTCGGGTGGCGGCCAGTCGCGGCTCTGGTTGGGAGGGACGCATGGCGACTATCGCGCGCTCTCCGGCGTGCCGTCGGCCGAGGTCGTTGCCGCTGTCGATTTCGACGGCGACGGACAACTCGACCTCGTCGGGCTCGCCAGGGGCCGTGTGCAGACCTATCTCACGCACGGCACCAAGGCCTATCACTGGCAGGTGCTCCATCCCCGTGCCCAGATGACGGCCGGGGATCAGCGGATCAACTCGTTTGGCGTCGGCGGCGAAATCGAGATTCGGTCGGGGCTGCTGACGGCCAAGCAGACGCTCACCGGATCCCCGGTGCACTTCGGCCTGGGCACGCGCACGGTGGTCGATGTGGCCAGGGTCGTGTGGCCGAACGGCGTCGTGCAGGCTGAGTTCGATCGCCGCGCCGACCAGGTGATCGTCGCGGAACAGCGGTTGAAGGGGTCGTGCCCGTGGGTCTTCACCGACGGCGGCGCGGGGATGCAGTTCGTCACCGACTTTCTCTGGCGCTCGCCGCTCGGTCTGCGCATCAATGCCGTGGACACCGCGGGCGTGTCGCAGACGGAAGACTGGGTCAAGATTCGGGCCGATCAGTTGGTGCCGCACAGCGGCGCGTACGAGGTGCGCGTCACCGCGGAGCTCTGGGAAACCCACTTCGTCGATTACGTCGCGCTGATGACGGTCGATCATCCCGCCGCCGTGGACGTGTTCGTGGACGAGCGCTTCGCCCGTGTGTCGCCGCCCTTGACGGTCCATGCCGTAACGCCGCCGCGCCCGGTTGCCCAGGCGTGGGACCAAACCGGGAGGGACGTGACGGCGCTCGTTGCCGCGCGCGACGGCCGTTTCTTATCGACCTTCGCGCCCGGCGCGTACCAGGGCGTGGCACAGGAGCACTTCGTCGAAGTGGAACTCGGACATGTCGTCGCGCCCGATACGCGCGAGTGGCTGGTCGCCTACGGCTGGATCTATCCGACCGACAGCAGCATCAACGTCGCCATCGGGCAGGGCCATCAAATCCCCCCGCGCGGCTTGTCGCTCGAGGCCCAGGACGGGAGCGGGCGGTGGACGCCCGTGGACCCGGACCTGGGTTTTCCGGCGGGCAAGAACAAGACGATTCTGATCGACCTGGCGCGCATTTCGAAGGCCGGTCTCTCCGGCGTGCACCGTGTGCGCCTGCGCACGAACATGGAGATCTACTGGGATGCCATCGGCATCGCCGCCGATGCGGATGCGAGCGTCGTCCGCACGGCGCGCCTGCTGCCGGCCACGGCCGAACTCGGCTATCGCGGCTTCTCGGAAACCAATGCCGCGCGCCGCGACGTTCCGGAGACGCCCCGCTACGACCGCCTCGCGAACGTCGTCGGCCGCTGGCGGAATCTCGTCGGCTACTACACGCGGTTTGGCGACGTCCGGGAGCTCCTCGGCCAGGTGGACGACCGTGACGTCATCATGAATGCGGGCGACGAGTTGCGCATGGCCTTCACGGCGCCACCCCCGCCCCCGGCCGGCTGGGTGCGCGACTTCGTGCTCATCGGCGATGGATGGGTCAAGGACGGCGACTACAACACCGCCTATTCCAAGACCGTCCTGCCGCTGCCCGCGCACGGCCACCCGCAGTACGAGGCCGCCGCGGGGTCGCTCGATCTCGAAGACGACCCGGTGTACCGCCAGCACCCCGCGGATTGGCAGGCGTACCACACGCGGTTCGTCGCGCCCGACGCGTTCCTCCGCGGCCTGCGATGACGGTGCGCGCGGGGCGGCGATGGCTGTGGGTGTTGTGGGCGGTGCTGCTCGTCGGGGCGCTCGTGTCGGTCGCGCGGCTCGGCCGCGCCGGTGGGGGCGGCGGCGCGGGCAGGACGGCAGACGCGCTCGCGCGCTACGGCTTTGCGCTGGAAGACACGAGCGCGCGCCGCGGTGTCTCCGCGGTACATACGGCGCCGACCTTCGACGCACGGCTCGCCCACATCATGCCGCAGGTGGCATCGACCGGCGCAGCGGTGGCGGTCGCGGATTTCGACGGCGACGGCTGGCAGGATTTCTACGTCACGAGCAGCGGCGAGGGCAGCCAGAACCATCTGTATCGCAACCGCGGCGACGGGACGTTCGTGGACGTGGCTGTGGCGTTCGGCGTCGCCGACGTCAACCGCGCCGGCACGGGCGTCTCCATGGGCGCCGTGTGGGGCGACTACGACAACGACGGTTACGAGGATCTGTTCGTCTACAAGTACGGCCGGCCGGAACTCTTCCACAACGAGCACGGGGGCGGGTTCGTCGCCGTCGGCCAGCGCGCGGGGCTCCCCGCCTGGGTCAACGCGAACAGCGCCGTCTGGCTGGACTACGACGGGGACGGACGCCTCGACCTCTTCGTGGCCGGCTACTGGCCCGAGACGATTGACCTCTGGCATCTCGAGACGACGCGCATCATGCCCGAGAGCTTCGAGTACGCCGAGAACGGCGGGCGGAAGTACCTCTTTCACAACCTCGGCGACGGCAGGTTCGAGGAGGTTTCGGAGGCGCTCGGCATCGGGTCGCGCCGCTGGACGCTCGCCGCGGCGGCCGCGGACCTGACCGGCGGCGGGCATC
>JBEQUD010000360.1:0-7335 GCA_040349235.1 Acidobacteriota bacterium | reverse complement strand
GGCCGGTCCGGCGAACACCGTCTCGACACCCTCGATGACGAGTCGTCCTTCGTCGGGCGCATAGAGCCCGGCAAGAAGTCTCCCGAGGGTGCTCTTGCCGGCGCCATTCTCGCCGCACAGCGCGTGGCACGACCCGGCGGCGATGGTCAGCGTCACGTCGCTCAAGGCCTGTACGCCTGGGAATCGCTTCGTGATGTGCTCGAAGCGGACCGCGTCGTTCCGTGACATCGCTATTTCAACGTGAGGTATCTCTCGGGGACGTCGGTAAAGCCCCAGTCCTTGAGCTGGCGGGCCCAGGCCCCGAGGTTCGCCTTGGTCACCCTGACGAGCTCCATCGGAATGATCGGCGGCACGGTTCTGTTGAAGTGGAGCTTATCGACGATGGTCCGGACGCCGACGTCACCCCACAAGTAGACGGACTGCGCCAGCAACACGGGCACGACGCCCTTCTCGACGTACTCGAGCTGTGCGGGCAGCGCGTCCATCGACGCCACCTTGATCTTGGCGGGATTGAGGTCGGTGAGGAGCGACTGCGTGAACAAGGGCCAGCCGCCGATGAACGCCCAACCCTGGATGTCCGGATACGCGTTGCCGACGCGCACGACTTCGGCGGCGGCGTCCTGCGGCGTCTCGACGTGGTTGAACGTGCCGACCACGGTCATGCCCGAGTGCGCAGCCGCCTCCGCCACGGCGCCCTTCACGCGGCTTTGAAGATTCGCGGCGTTCTGACTGCCGGCGAGAATCGCGACCTTGCCTGTCCCGCCCATCAGCGTCGCCAATTCGGCCATCGTCTCCCGGCCTGCCTTCTCGTCGTCCACTCCGTAATACGCGAACCGATGCGACTGCGGCGCGTCGGCATCGAATGTCATCACCGCGACACCGCGCGCGACGGCGTCGTCGATGGCCCCGGTCACTTTACCCGCGTCGGAGCACGCGACGAGAATCGCGTCAGCGCCGTCGTTGACGGCCTGCTGGATGCGCTGTGCCTGGACCTGCCCATCCTCCTGCGGCGGCGTCAGCCAGTTGACGGTCACCTGAATGCCGTCCTTGGCGGATAGCTCCGCGGCCGCCCGCTCGGCGCCGGTGCGCGCGGCGAGGAACACCGGATTGTTCGAGCTCTTGGCGATCATCGCGATCGCGATCGTGTTCTTCGCGGTGCCTGCCGGCGTCTTGGCCGCGCCCGTTCTGTCGATCTTCGCGCTCTCGCTCCCTCTGCACGCCATCACGGCGAGCATCGCGATTACCGGCGCGATCTGTTTCAGCTTCATGTGCCTGTCCACGGCTAACGTTGACACAACAGGGCGACTACGCGAACCACGTGGTCGCTTTCACGACTGCGGTCCATGCATGGCGGCCGCGCGGGCGAGGCGCCTTGCGGTGAGACGGGTGCTCCACTGATCGACCACGACGGCCGCGATGATGGCGCTGCCGATCACGATCCACTCGTAGTTCTGGTCGAGGTGCAGCGTGCGGATTGACTGCCGGATCAGGACGACGAGCAGCGCGCCGAACGTGGCGCCGAGCGCGCTCCCGCGGCCGCCGACGAGGCTCGCCCCGCCCACCACCGCCGACCCGATGACGTAGAGCTCGTAACCCTGGGCGTCGCCCGACGATGCCGAGCCGTAGAAGCTCGCGCCGAGAAACGCCGACAGGCCAGCGGTGAGGCCCGAGACCGCGAACACGCCGATCTGGATGCGCGCCAGCGGCAGGCCCGCGAACCGGCTGGCTTCGATGTTGCCGCCGAACGCGAAGATGTGCCGCCCCATCACCGTGCGGGTGAGGTAGATCCCGCCGATGGCCGTGATCGCGACCATCGTCAGCATCGGAATCGGGTAGAGCGCGCTGCCCAACCCGAGCGAGCTCTTTGTCACGGCGGTGAGCGACGCCGGCGTGAGAATGCTCTCGGCCTTGGTCTCGACGAACGCCACGCCGCGCAGAATCCACATCGTGCCCAGGGTGACGATGAACGGGTGCACGCGCAGCCCCACGACGAGCAGGCCGTTGAGGACGCCGCACGCCAGACCGATGCCCACGCACACCGCGAATCCCGCCAGCGCCGTCGTGGCGCTGCCCATCGGGCCGAGGCTGCGCAGCACGAGCGCCATCGTCACGCCGCTCAGCGCGTAGATGGACCCCACCGACAGGTCGATGCCGCCGGCGATGATGACCATCGTGGCGCCGATGGCCATGATGGCGAAAAAGCTGGCGTCGGTCGCCGTCTGGACGAGCGTGTACGAGTTCCAGAAGTTGTTCGTCATCTGGCCGGTGACGCGGTCCGGGTGTGACCCGGCGAGCAGCGTCAGCGAGGCCAGGACGACGGCCAGGACGACGACGAGCCCGATTTCCTGCGACGCGACCAGCTTACGAAGTGTGTCGCGCATGCGGTGCGTGTGCAGCAGGCCGCGCTGCGCCATAAGACCCACGGAAGCGGCGATACGGTTCGCCGTACGCCGCGTGGACGGCGGGGTCTGGCTGCTCCGGCGTGCTGCGCTGGAGCGTCGCGCGCGCCGCCGTGGCCAGGTCGGCGAACGCGCCGACGCCCACGGCAGCCAGGAGCGCCGCGCCGTAGGCCGGGCCTTCTTCTCGATGGACCGTCGAGACGGGAATGCCGAAGATGTCCCCTAGGAGACGGCGGACGAACGGGCTTTTTGCACCGCCGCCGGTGAGCAGCATCTCGCGCGGCGCGAGTCCGATCTCGCCGAGAATCGACACCGAATCGCGCAGCGCGAAGCACACACCCTCGACGACCGCGCGGGTCACGTGCGCGCGGGAATGCGCCAGGCTCAGGCCAAGCAGTGCGCCGCGCATCGAGGCATCGCGATGCGGCGTGCGCTCGCCCTGGAGATACGGCAGGAACGTCACACCCTCGGCGCCTGGGGGAACGCCCGCGGCTTCGGCGTCGAGGCGCTCGTTCGCGTCGCCGCCGCTTGCGAGATCGCGTGCGAACTGATCGCGATACCAGGCGAACGCGCCGCCGGCCGATAACACGACGCCCATCACGTACCATGTGTCCGGCGCGACGTGGCAGAACGTGTGCGCGCGCATCGCGGGGTCCACGTTCGGCGCGGAGGTCGGGGCGAGCACCGTGCCCGAGGTTCCCCAGCTCGCGACTGCCTCGCCCGGCGTCAGCGCGCCGACGCCCGCGGCGCCGCAGGCATTGTCGGCGCCACCCCCGACGACTGGCGTCCCAGCCTCGAGCCCGGTAAGGCTGGCGGCATCGGCTGTGACCGTGCCCAGCACGTCGGACGATCCCCCGACAGGCGGCAGGAGTGTCTGAGACACGCCCACCGCCTCCAGGATCTCCGCGCTCCACCGCCTGTGCGCCGTGTCGTACATCAGCGTCGCGCTGGCGTCGGACGGCTCGGTGGCGAGCACGCCCGTGAGCCGGTAGCGGACGAAGTCCTTCGCTAGGAGCACCGTGGCCAGACGGCTGTACGCCGCCGGCTCGTGGTTTCGCAGCCACAGTACTTTGGGCAGCGTGAATCCCTCGAGCGCTGGGTTGCACGCGAGTTCGCGCAGCCGATCGTCGCCGCCCACGCGCTCGGTGATCTCGCGACACTCGGCGGTGGTGCGCCCGTCGCACCAGAGAAGGGCCGGTCGAATCACCCCGCCGGACGCGTCGAGAAACACCGAGGAGTGCATCTGTCCCGAGATGCCGATGGAGGCCACGCGAGTCCCCGGGCGCGCGGCGAGCACCGTTTTGATCGCCCTGATACACGCGCTCCACCACGCGTCTGGTGCCTGCTCCGCCCATCCAGGGTGGGGCGTGTCCGTTTGCAGTGCCGTCGCCGCGCTCGCGTCCACGTCGCCGGCGGAAGTGACGAGCATCGCCTTCACGGCGCTCGTGCCGACGTCGAGGCCGAGGAAGCACAACGGGCCGCTCGTCACCTCAACGCGCTCCGAGCAGCAGCTCCATCGTCAGCTGATCGAGCTTTTCGTACGCATAGCCGTGCTGGCGGATCGGCTCGAGGTCGAATGCGCGATTCTTGAGCTCCCGGGCGCCGTCCGTCGTAAACGTGACCCGCTGGCCCGGGGCGGCGCCCCGCGCGCTGAGGTCGGCCAGCAAACCCTGAATGTCCGGGTCGGCGTTGAACCGCTCGGCCTTGTCCTTGAGGATGAGATACGTGCGCATGCTGCCCGCCGCGAAGTCCCACACGCCGTCGAGATCTTCGGTGCGGTACGCATGGCTGTCGAAGTGGCGCATGCCAGGCCACTTCGCATCCTCGAGGAGCTTCACGAGGAAGAACGCACCCTTGACGTCCTCGCTGCCAAACCGCAGGTCCTGATCGAAGCGGCCCGGCTTCTGCGCGTTGAGGTCGATGTGGAACAGTTTCCCCGCCTCGAGCGCCTGCGCGACCCCATGCGAGAAGTCGAGGCCGGCAATCGTGTCGTGTGCGACCTCTGGATTGAGACCCACCATCTCGGGGTGGTCGAGCGTGTAGATGAGCGCGAGCGCGTGTCCGATGGTCGGCAGAAAGATGTCGCCGCGCGGTTCGTTGGGCTTGGGCTCGAGCGCGAACTTGAGCTGGTAGCCCTGCGCGATCGCGTACTCGCACAGGTAGTTCAGCGCGTCGCGGAACCACTTCATCGCTTCCTGCACGTTCTTGCCCGCGTTCGTTTCGGTTCCCTCGCGCCCGCCCCAAAACACGTACGTCTCGGCACCGAGCTCCACACCGAGGTCCATGGCGCGCATGGTCTTCTGGAGCGCGTATTGCCGCACCAGACGGTCGTTGCTCGTGAACGCGCCGTCGCGGAACACCGGATCGCCGAACAGATTCGTCGTGGCCATCGGCACGCGAACCCCGGCATCGTTCAGCGCCTGCTTGAACTCGCGGACGATCCGGTCGCGTTCGGGCGGCGTCGCATCGTGCGGCACGAGATCGTTGTCGTGGAGATTGACGCCGTAGGCGCCGAGCTCGCCCAGCTTGCGGACGATCTCGTTGGGCGAGACGCGCGGCCGCACCGGGGCGCCGAACGGGTCGCGGCCCGGATTGCCGACGGTCCACAGACCGAAGGTGAAGTGGTGTTCGGGCTTCGGCGTGAACGCGTCCGCACTCATAGGGGGAGGAGTATCGCACGCCGGCCCGGGTTTGGCGAAGCACGCCGCTGGCCGTGCGCGTCCTAGCGCGATCCGCGCAACGCCGAATGCAGGCGGCGGAGGGGTGCAGTGATGCGCCACGACTTGCTGTGGTTCATGTAGCCGAGCAAGGCAAACAGCCGCCTGATCTTGCCGTGTAACTCGGCGCGTCGCTCCAGGACGTGGAGTTCGTATCCGAGCTCCACCGCGCGGTGCTCTTGGCGAGAGGGCTCATCGGCATCGACCTCGAGTTGGTGCAGGATGCCAGGCAGGTCGAAGAACGCGAGCGGGCGGTGCTCGCTTGCGACGGCCAGGACATGCTGGCCGGCGTCGATATCGATGCCCTTCGGACCGCCCTCCTGGGGATGCGCGTGGCCACGCAGGAACAGCGGATCGTCCATGATCCGCACATGGGCGATCGGATGGCGCACCCCCCGCCACCCGTCACCCTCCTGCGCGTAGAGATGCACGTAGGGCGATCCTGCGTCGGCGACGAACACGTAGCGATCATCGCGACTGAAGCGCACGCCGTGCGGGTAATAGACGCCGCGCAACATGCCATCGGGGCTGGCGTCATCGCGCAGCGACGGCCCGTAGGCGTGCAGCAACACGCTGTGCGAACCGTGGTCGCTCACGGCCAGCCACCGCCGATCATGGCTGATGCCCACCCCGTCCGGCGAGTCGAACCACTTCCCCAGCAGGACTTCGCCGCTCCCCACGAATGCCCCGGCGCCGCCATCCCATCGGTGCCGGGTGATGTCACATCCGGCGTTGTTGCAGATCAGAACCTCGGCGAGCCCTTCATCGCCGCCAACGACTGCGACCGATCCTGGAACGCTCAACAGACCGGCCGGGGCGGCAGGTAAGGTCTGCACCGGTGCGGCGTCGTACGACGGCGCCTCGGCGCTGCCCGCTGGCACCTTGAAGACGGCAACACCGCGGCCGCGATTGGCGACGGCCAGCGTCTCGTCATCGAGGAAGTCGACGCCGTGCGGGAGGTTCAACGCAGGCGACGAGATTTCGACGCCTCTCGTCAACTGGACGTGGGTTCTGGTCGCGGATGCGGTGATGTCGATGTCGAAGACGGCGATTCGGTGTCGGAAAAACCCGGCGACCGCGAGGCGACGATTGTTCGGGGAAAAGCGCACGTCTTCCGCGCGGCCGATGGACTCCGCAAGATTGCGCACGGCGCGCGGCCCGGTCCACTCGATTTGCATTCCAGCGCCGGCCAAAACGCGCACAAGGCCTCCCCTGGCACCCGAACTCCGCGACGCGCGCCGAGGCCGACGTTCGCGCGAGATCGCGCGCTGCCACGCCGGGCGACAGTGGATTGGGGCCGCTCTTGGCAGTCTAATGCTGAGTGGGTGTGGCCGCCACGCGCGCACCCCAAGCCTGTCGCTTCGCGATAGAGCCTGGCGCGACCAAGGCCGGTCGGCAGGGGCCGACCCACCCGTCGCTCGCAGCCGTCAGGTGCTCGTCGGGGACGCGATGTTCCTCGCGTGAAGATCGAAATCGAGCCGCTTCCTGTCCGCGCGGATGTCCGCCATCCGAATCCGCCCGTCTTTGGGCACGTCCCGCACCAGCGTCACCTGCTCGGCGAGTCCGATCGGGAGCCCCGCATCAGGCGCGTCGGCATCGACATTCTCGATCATGCCGTAGCACGTGAACCCGCCGATGCCGTCGAGGGCGTCGCCCTTCCGCAGCGGACGCTTCGCATAGGCGATCACGTTCGTCCGGAGGCCGTGGTCGGGTTGCAGGACGCTGCGCCCATCGAGACACGCCGCCGCGATCCCCTCCATCGCCTCCACATGGCAGAGATGGTAGGGACGATAGAAGAGATAGAACGGCCCATCGCCCATCTTGTAGTAGGTGAGCATCGTCCGTTGATAGGCGTGCTCGCAGTGGCCGATCGCGAACACACCGCCGTCAGGCTTGGCGCCCAGGATGTAATCGACGACCGGTTGCCCGGTCGCGTGGATCGAGGCAAAATCGAACAGATCGAACACATCGTTTACGCTCTTCGCGCGCGGGCCGTACATGCCGGGAACCGCCGTCGACAGGCCGCACGCGTTGGCCAGCAGCGCCATCTCGATGGAGAGTTTTGTTCCGTCGGTGTAGGCGGTCGCCATCTTGTACCCGAGGTTCCGCTTGTCGGCCTCGGGAACGATGGTCACCGGGTCGGCATAGCGGTCGAGAAAGCCCTTGATGTTGCCCGCCATGACGAGATCGAAGCCCCAGAGCCGCAGGTCGTCGATGAG
>JBEQUD010000348.1:0-5294 GCA_040349235.1 Acidobacteriota bacterium | reverse complement strand
GCCGAGGCCGAGTGCCAGGGAGGGCGCAAAGCCCCAGCTCTTGTCTTTCGCCACATCCCGCCCGGGGTAGCCGGTGTTCTGCCACATCCCGTTGAGGCGGAACGCCGCCGTGCTGGTCAACTTCCGATTGACGTCGAAGGTCGAGCGCGCGTAGTCGGCATTTCCTCCGGTGAGCCGCACGGTCGCGGTGTTCTCGAGCTCGGCGGTCTTGGTCACCATGTTGATCGAGCCGCCCGTCGTCCCCCGTCCGCCGGTGACCGAGGAGGGGCCCTTCGCCACCTCGACGAGCTCCGTGTTGAAGGCGTCGCGGCTGACGAGGCCCGGGTCGCGCGCACCGTCGATGTAGATGTCGTTGCGGGCACTGAAGCCACGAATCAGGACGTTGTCGCCGGACGACGTGCCGCCGGTGCCGCCTTCACCGATGCTCATCGTGATGCCGGGGGTGTTGCGCAGGACATCGCGCAAGGACGTCGCCCCTTGCTGCTGGTACACCTGCTGCGGAATGACGACGATCGTCTGCGGCGTGTCGCGAATAGGCTCGGAGTACTTGGGCGACTGCGCTCGCTGCACCTGGCCCGCGACATCCACGAACTCCGACACTCCCCGAACGGCCAGCGTCGCCGTGCCGCGGGCGAACGTCGCACGGACCGACGTCCCCGTCAGCAAGGCTTCCATGGCGAGCGCGGGCGTCAGCGTGCCCTTCACTCCCGGTGATTGCAGCTGGCCCACGCCCGGGTTCGCCAGGGCGACTTTCAGACCTGTCACCCGCTCGTATTCCGCGAGGACGGTGTTGAGGGGACCAGCGGGAATCGCGAACGTCAGGGGCCGCTGGTCTTCGGCCGCGCCAGCCTCCTGGCCGGCAGGGCCGGCCGCAGCCACCGGGACCGCGCCGGCCGCGCTCGAAGCGGCCACGGCGGATCCGACGACGAGGAGTCGGCAGAGCCTTTTCTTCTTCTTCATCACGAGAGTCCTCTCAACTGAGGGCCCGGCGAAACCCGACGGGGTCGGGAATACTGCGAGCCAGATTCGGCAGGGCACATAGCAGGGACCGCGCCAGAGCTGAGCCATGGGCCTCGCACAGCGCTGTGCAGAGAGTGGACAGCAGGCCTCACGTCCAATCGAGCGACCATGGACGGCTGGCTAGTGAATGGGCGCGTGTGTACGGCGTGTAGGCGTGGGGCGGGGCGCGACTGGGCGCATCCCGGGCGACTTTAGTCGCGGCTCGATCGAATAAAACGAAAAACAAACGACTACCGCGCGGCGATGTAGGCGCGCCAGCCGCCGGTGGCCGTAATCTCCTTCTGCCCTTCGCAGAGGATCGGCTCGCCGAGGACGCCGAGCACTTCAGATCCGTCGGCGAGCATCACCTTGCCGATGCTGAGGCCCGCGGGTTCCTTGAGCAGGATGTCGGCCACTCCGGCCGCGGGCACCGACCATACCTCGACGGCGACCGCGACGCCGCCGCTGGCCACGCGGACCATGGCCGGATGCCGGTCGCCGATCGACCACAGCCGATACGCGGCGACGGTGGTCGTCTCGCGCACGAAGGTGGCACCGACGTTCACGAGATTCGGGTTGAGCTCGAGCCCGCGCATCAGGGTGCCATTGACGGCAAGGAGCACACGCGACGGGTCGGCCATGCGATGTCTATGACGATGGCGAGAATGGCTCGAGGAACGCGACGGGCTTTTCGTAGATCGCCAAGACGATGCAGCCCGTCTCGCTGAGGACGCTGTGCCGCGTACCGGGCGGGTTGATGATCATGGTGCCGGTGTGGGCCCGGCTGTTCTCGTCCACCTGCGACCCCGCCAGCACGATGATGTGTTCGTAGCCGACGTGCTCGTGCAGGGGCACACGCGCCCCCGAATGAAAGCGCAGCAGGGCGGCCGTCGGCCCCGTCTTGCCGTCCCCGTAGAGACGGTAGATGTCAACGCCCTCGCGGAACGGCTTCCACGGCAGCGTGTCCTGCCAGTCCGCCACCTGGAACAGATCCTTGAGCGTGAGCACGTCGGTCACGGCGTCGGCCATCCCTCCATTGTATGGGACGGCCGGCACCGTGGCCGCGGGTTCCTGCGGTCAGGCAGGCACCTCTTCCCCGTGGGGTTCGATATCGACCGGCGCCAGCGCGGGGACCGTGACCGTCTTGGCGCACGCGGCGAAGACGACCGCGATCGCGAGGTAGCTGAAGGCGACCGTCGGGCTCTCGCCGATGCCGATGCGCTCGCCGTGCATGAAGCCGAAGAACGTCATGACGGCGCCGGCCAGCGCGAAGCCCGACGCCTTGATGAACTGGCGCTCGATGACGAACACGCCGATGGCGCCGAGGACGAGGCCGCCCAAAATCGAGCCGCCGCCGAGCACGTGGAGCCCTTCGTACAGCACGCCCTCGTTGCGCATCTTGCCCACCAGCTCCGCGAGCTGCTGCGGGTTGAGCATCGGGACGATCGTGCCGACGGCCGTCAGCGCGCCGTTGACCTGGTTGAGCGCCCAGGCGGCCAGGTGCGGGCAGAGCGCGAGCACGATGGCCGGCGCGTGCCGGCGCGGCGTTTCCTGGAAGGCCTGCGAGCCAATCAGCATGCCGATGTAGAGCAGAATCGGCAGGATGGCGACGCTCGGAATCGCGGCCAGCATCACCGAGATCGTGCCGAACCAGCAGAGCAGGATGACCATCACGCCCGCGCCGGCCGAGTAGCCGATGCGGCCGCCCATCGCCTTCCACCCGGGATGCCCGATGTAGACCGCGTTGATGAACGGGTTGCCCATCATGCAGCCAATCAGGCTGATGACGCCGTCGGCGGTCAGCACGCGCGTGGTCGGGAAGCTGTCGCCCGCGACTGCGGCGCTCTCGACGTTGTCGATGGCCTCGACGAGGTCGTAGATGCCGAAGGGAATGGCCGTGACGAGAATCACGCCGAGGAACTGGAAGCCCGCGAAGACGTGGCCGAACGCGGGCAGCGGCACATGGAAGCCGAAGTCCAGGAAGGACGACGTCAGGCCCTGCAGCGTCATGCCGCCGTAGTTGAGCCCGAGCGCCGTGGACCCCCACGCGATGACCGTGCCCACCGCGATCGCGACGAGGCCCGCGGGGATCCCGCCGTAGCTGACCCCGCCGAACCAGCTGAGCATGATGATCGCGAAGCAGGTGATGCCAATGACCGGCGTCAGGTACATCTCGAGGGCCGGGCGCATGGAGATGAACGTCAGCGAGACCCCCGCCAGCGTGCCGAGGAGCGCCGCCCGCGGCGTGACCTTGCGGATGAACGGCCCGACGAACCCGCCGATCATCAGGACGAAGCTCTGGATGAACACCCACGTCAGGCCCGCTTCCCAGCCCTTGATGGGATCCCCCGTCCGCAGCGCAATGGGGAGCATGATCACGAAGACGACGATGAACATGTGCGGCACGCTGATGCCCGAGGGCAGCGCGCACACGTCCGCGCGACCCGTCTTCTCGGCCAGGCGGTAGGCGAGCCACGCGTAGTAGAGCGTGGACAGGAACAGCATCAGGCCGGTGGCCGGCAGGATGCGTCCGAAGACGATGGCGTCCGGCATCTTCAGGACGAAGCGCAAGAGCGCGGTCAGCGTGAGCAGATTGACAAGAATGTTGGTTCCAAACCCGAAGAACGCATTCCAGTCGCCTGCTACCCAGAGTTTCGGTTTGCTCGTCATGGCGTCCCCTCAAGCGCAGCGAGAATCTTGTGGGAATGCGTCACCCACCCGAAGATGCCGCCCTGCGCGGCGATCATCTTCAGCCCCATTTGCTGGAATTCCGGAAAGTAGGACCCGACGCAGTCCTCGGGCACGAGACAGTCGTATCCCCGGTCGTTGGCCTCCCGCACGGTCGTGTTCACGCAGACCTCGGTCGTCACGCCGGTCACGACCATCTGGGTGACGCCCGAGTTCTGGAGGATGGCGTGCAGATCGGTCGCGAAGAACGCGCCCTTGCCCGGCTTGTCGATGACCGGTTCGCCCTTCTGCGGGTAGAGCTCGGGGATGATGTCGTGCCCCGCCTCGCCGCGGACCAGAATGCGCCCCATGGGACCGGGGTCGCCGATGGTCGTCTTGCCGTGGCCGCGGACTTTCTTCGCCGGCGGCAGATCGCTCAAGTCGGGACGATGCCCTTCCCGGGTGTGGATGACGGGCAGCTTCATGGCCCGCCAGGCGGCCAGCAGCACCCGGTTCGGCTCGATCGTCCGGCGCAGCTGCGAGACGTCGTTGCCGAGCATCTCGCCGAAGCCGCCGGGCTCGAGGAAGTCGCGCTGCATGTCGATGATGAGCAGCGCGCACTGCGCGGGCAGGAACTCGAAGGCGTACGGGTTTGCGTCGACGGGAATCATGAAACCCCTTTGATGAGCGCAGCGGAATCGGCGACGGCGCCGAAGACGCCGCCCTGCATGGTGACCATCTTGAGCGCGGCCTGGTGGTTGCCGGCGTCGGTCGCGCCCGTGCAATCCGACAGGATGAGGCACTCGTAGCCGCGGTCGTTGGCATCCCGCATCGTCGTGTGGACGCAGACGTCGGTCGTGATGCCCGCGAGCACGATGTTCTGGATGCCCTTGTCGCGCAGCAGCAGATCCAGATCGGTCGCGTAGAACGAGCCCTTGCCCGGCTTGTCGATGACGGCTTCGCCCGGTAGCGGCGCGAGCTCCGGAATCAGCTCCCAGCCCGGCTCGCCGCGCACGAGAATCTTGCCGCACGGCCCCGGGTCGCCGATGCCGGCCCCCATCTGCCGGCTGCGCCACCGCTTGTTCGGCGGCAGGTCGGCCAGGTCGGGGCGGTGGCCTTCGCGCGTGTGCATGACGTGGTAGCCGATGGCGCGCACCACGTCGAGCACGCGCCGAATCGGCTCGATGGGCGCGCGCGTCAGCGACAGGTCGTAGCCCATCGTGTCCACGTAGCCGCCCTTTCCGCAGAAGTCGGTTTGCATATCGATGACGAGCACGACGGTGTTCTCGGGACGCAGATCGCCGTTGTACGGCCACGGATAAGGATTGGCATCGACATAGCGCGGCATCAGTGGTGCGAAGACACGTGCAAGCGGTACGCCGTGGCGTGCATTGGTGGGAAAGGCACAAAAGACGAGAAATCCCTAAGAAACTGGCCGCCGCAGCGGATGAGACCCGCACGTATCAAACAAACAATCTGGTTCCTTGCTTACGGCATAAGAACAGTTCTGTCGTAATTCCGGTGTCCGATATCCAGCGGTAGAATTCCACCGCATGATCGCGGGCCGCACATCGATTCCACAGACGCTCGAGGCGGCCTTGGCCGCGGTGGCGGGCGAGGCACCGGCG
>JBEQUD010000323.1:0-7291 GCA_040349235.1 Acidobacteriota bacterium | reverse complement strand
AGGGGATCGAGCACGACGCCTGTCGTGCCCGACAGGGCGCGGCCGTCGAGCGCCGCCGGGGCGTCCAGGTCGCGGCCCCGGCCGATGAACTGCGCGCGGTCGGTCTCCCATTCCAGCGCGCCCTGCGGCCGGCCCTCGAGGCTCAGCACGTGCATCGCCCAGATGCCCGGTTCGCGCGAATCACGCGGCCGACGATGGCACAGCAGCGCCGCGCAGTCGGCCAGGTATTCCGTCTCGAGGAACAGCTTCGCGAACGCCGGGTGGGCGAAGTCGTCGGCCGGCGGCGCGAGCACGATTTCGGCGTAGCTCGTGACGTCGAGCTCGTAGTTGCGGACGCCGTGGTTGGTCAGCGTCACGCGCCGCACCTCGACGTCGTCCTCGGTGGACACCGCAACTTCGAGCCGGGTGGACAGCTCGCCGTCCCGGCGCGCGAACGTGACGCGTTCGGTCCGGAACTCCACGCGGTAGTCATCGGGCCGCGCTGGCGTGGGATTGTGCGTCGCCGACCAGAACGCACCGGTGCGTGCGTCTCGCACGTAGACGACGTAGCCGCCCCAGTCCCGGGTGAAGTCGCGGCGGGACCGCGTCACCGCCATGCCGCGGTAGAAGCTGCTGCCGCCGCCCGCGTTGGTCAGGATGGACACGAAGGCGCCGTTCGAGAGGAACTGCGCGTGCGGGGCCGCGGTGTCGGCCGAGCGGTAGCGGCGCACCGGCATGGACAGGGCCGGCGCCGCGGCGGGGCTGTCGGCCTGAGGCCGCGGTTCGACCGTCGGCGCGTAGCGCGGGCGCCGCTCCTGCAGCAGCAGTTCCGTGGCGCGGACGCGCGCATCCGCGTGGAACCGCGACGTGATCGCCCCGTCGAGCAGGGCGTTGGCGAGCGCGACGAGCGTCATGCCCTGATGGTGGGCCATGTAGGTCCGGACGACCACGCCCTTCGTCGTGATGCGCTT
The DNA here is from genome assembly GCA_040349235.1 of Acidobacteriota bacterium. Taxonomy (GTDB): domain Bacteria; phylum Acidobacteriota; class Vicinamibacteria; order Vicinamibacterales; family CAVVIG01; genus JBEQUD01. Next base: position 6,341 of record JBEQUD010000323.1, on the reverse strand, counting down.
CTCCCCCGCGCGGTCGGGATCGCGATTGGTGAAGTCGATGGCGTCGAAGAAACCGTAGTCGCCGTCCGCGCCGTAGCGCGCCAGGCGGCGCAGGTTGGCCGCGCTCTCCGACGGATCGATCATGGCGGCGAGCGCCGTCGCATAGGGCGCGACCACCAGGTCGTCGTGCAGCCCACGCTTGAGGCCCAGGCCGGGCACGCCGAACGCCTTGTATTGATAGGTGTCGTGCCGATCCACCACGCTGTAGGCCGACTCGGAGATGCCCCACGGCACACCCCGCGCCGTGGCGTATTCAATCTGCCGGCGCACCGCCATCTGGCAGGATTCGTCGAGCAGCGTTTCCGGGTAGCTCCGCATGACGAGCAGGGGCATGAGGTACTCGAACATGCTGGCGCTCCAGGACAGCAGCACGGGCGCGCCATGGACGCTCGTCACGGCGCGCCCCAGGTGAAACCAGTGCGATTCGGGCACCTCGCCCTTGGCAATGGCCAGAAAGCTCGTCAGCCGCGCCTCGGAGGCCAGCAGGTCGTAGTACGACGTGTCGAGGCGCTCGGGTCCATCGCCGTCGGCCAAGCGGTACCCGATGGAGAAGAGCTGCCGATGGGGATCGTAGAGGAACCTGAAGTTCATCCCCGCGAACAGCGTCTCGCAGCGCTCGGCCAGGGCCCGCAGGCGATCGCCCCGCTCGCGCCCGGGCATGTCCGCGGGCTGCGTGTCCGCCAGCGCGACGAGGCCCACCGCCAGCGTCACGAGCGCGCCGGCGAGATTCCCGCTGTCCACGGCGGAGACGTAGGGCGGCGCCAAGGGCACGAGCGTACGTGTGTCGTACCAGTTCAGCAGGTGGCCCTGATACTTTTCGAGCCGTTCGACCGTCGTCAGCGTGGCCTCGACCCGATCGGCCAGGTCGTCGGTCGTGATGAACTGGAAATCGTGGGCCGCAAGGATCGAGAGCAGCCCCAGCCCGATGTTCGTCGGCGACGTCCGGTGCGCGACCCGGACGTCCTCTCCGACCTGCACGTTGTCGGGCGGCAGCGCGTAGTCCTCAGCGGTCATGAAGTGCTCGAAGTAGAGCCACGTCTTGCGCGCCACGTCCATCAGCAGGCGGCGGTCGGTGTCGTCGAGGACGACCTGTCGCGCCGGCACGGGCTGGCTGAGCACGAACGCCACGAGCGGCGCGGCGGCCCACAGGGCGAGGATGACCAGCGCGTCGGGCAGCGCCTGCGGGCGTGCCACGATCACCAGCACCAGGCCACCGGCCGCGATGATCGGGCTCGCCATCATTTCCCGCATGAACCTGGACAGCAGGGGCACGGCGGTGCGCTCGCGGGTCGCGGTTGACGCCTCCCATTCGAGCAGCCGGTGCTTGGTGAAACCGATGCGCACGAGCGTGACGACAATCGCGTGCACCATCTGCGCGGCGTGGAATGCGAGGAAGACGAGCTGCAGCAGCACGCGTGCGCACTCCGCCGCGATATCCTCGAACGTCGTCCGGAGGAACACGCGAATCGATTGCCCGCGCGGCGGCACGCGAACGAGCTGCAGGAGCCGGACGAAGACAGGCAGGACGATGGCCGCCAGCCCGACGACCGTCCAGACGTCGGGCGAGCCCGGCAACGGCGCCCAGCCGAGCAGGAAGATCGCGAGGACGGCCGGGGCCATCAGGCTGCGCCGCAGGTTGTCGAGAATCTTCCAGCGCGCGATGAGGGGCAGGCGGTTCCGCCCGATCCCGCCGCGCGTGGGCACGAGCGGCAGCAGCCACCACAGAATCTGCCAGTCGCCACGAACCCAGCGATGCTGGCGCCGCGCGTGCGCGAGGACGCTCGCCGGGTAGTCGTCCACCACCTCGACGTCCGACACGAGCGCCGTGCGGGCATACAGCCCCTCGAACAGGTCGTGCGACAGCAGCGTGTTCTCGGGCACGCGCCGCTCGAGCGCGGCGATGAAGGCATCGACGTCGTAGAGGCCCTTTCCGGTGAAGATGCCTTCGTCGAAGAGGTCCTGATACGTGTCGGACACGGCCGTCGTATACGGATCGACGCCCGTGTGCCCGGCATACGTGCGGGCAAAGAGCGACCCGGCCGCGCTCGCCATCGTCACGCTGACACGGGGCTGGAGGATGCCGTAGCCCGCCGTCACGCGTCCCGCGGCCTCGTGGAACACCGGCCGGTTCAACGGGTGGGCCGCGACGCCAATCAGCTGGCGGGCGGCGTCGCGCGGCAGCCGGGTGTCCGAGTCGAGCGTGAGACAGTAGCGGACGCTCGGCAGGACGGCCAACGCCCCGACCTGCACCGAGAAGCTCGTGTCCGACGCCCCGCGGAGCAGGTGGTTGAACTCTTCGATCTTGCCGCGCTTGCGCTCCCATCCCATCCAGACGTGCTCGCGCGCGTTCCATTGGCGGTGCCGGTGGAACAGGAAGAAGCGGTCGGCGTGCGACGACCCGAGGTGCTGATTGAGCCGCTCGATACCACTCCTGGCGGCCGCCACGAGCGCCGCATCCTCCGGGAGCGTCTCCGAGGGGGCGTCGCCGAAGTCGCTGAGGATGGCGAAGTGAATGTACGGGTCGAGGTTGCCGAGCGCGAGGACTTCGACGTGCTCCAGCATCGCGGCGACCGATGCCGCGCTCGTGAATAGCGTCGGGATGATGACCATCGTGCGCGCCTCTTCGGGCACCCCCTCCGACAGGTCGAGGCGGAGCAGCCGGCGCGGCGGAATGGCCCAGGCCAGGAGCCGCTGCACCACGGCAATCGCGATGTCCGTGGCGGGCAGCAGACAGAGCAGCGTGACCGCCGCGGTCCACCACGGCGACGCGCCGTGCTGCCGCAGATAGGTGTGGGCGGCGCCTGCGAGCAGCAGCGCCCCGGCGACAATCGGCGTCAGATACACGAACGTGGCGTGCGCGAACACCTGGCGCCGCAGCCAGCGGGTCCACGGCGGACGATAGCCCAGGTCCGCCTCGAGCCCGCGTCGTCCGCGCCCCACCAGGTGATAGCCGGTATGGGCGGCCCGGTCGGTGAGCGACCCGCGCGAGAGCGCCTCCCGTGCGCTCTCGACGGCGCGGAGGGCGACGCGGACCTGCCCTTCGCCGCTGTGCGGGGCCAGGTCCTCCACCGATTGACGCTGACGGTCGCGGCTCAGAAAGTCCATGCGCCGATGGACGCCCGCCGGGTCGCGGCGGAGAATCTGCTCGACGAGGCTGACGCTCTCCACGTACTCGCGCCAGTCCATCACCGAACAGAGCCGCAGGCTGGTGATGGCGTTCGCGACCGACACCTGGGTCACCGCCTGCCGCTGGTGCTCGCCTCGCACGGCCTCCTCGGCCGTCATGTTCTCGGCAGCAAGATGCTCCTCGATCGAGGCCCGCAGGGCCGTCAGCTGCCCGTATTCGCGGACGCGGTGCAGCAGCTGCACGATGGACGGCATCTGGAGCAGCGCGGGCGGAAGCGGCAGGCTGCCACGCGCGTTTTCGAGGTCGAGCAGGTACGCATCGGCGTCGAGGCGGGCGCGGCGAGCCGCCATGCTCTCGGCTGCCAAACGGCGCAGGTTCTCGATGAGCGCGAGCATCAACATGCTCGGCCATGCCCAGAGCTCGCCAATGGCGAGCGGCACGACCCGCTGATAGCTGTTCAGAAAGACGGTGAGCTGGCGGATGTCGAGCCGGCTGTCGCTATGGCGGACGAGTTCCACGGCCATGGCGTAGATGCGCGTCTGCCCCACCCGGTCCCGTGCCGCCAGCACCGGCAGCTCGCGGTAGAAGTGGCGCGGCAGGTCCTGCTGGATGTCGCGGATCTGGGACGCGAGCAGGTAGAAATTGTCGAGCAGCCACTCGCCCGCCGGCGCCACGAACTCGCCGCGCGCCACGTCGTCGGCCAGACTGCGATACGTCTCGCGCAGCACGCGCGCGTTGTCGTGGAAGCGCGGAAAGATGCTGACGGCGTGGGCGCGGGGGTTCGGGTCCACGGTGAACGTGGCCGCGAGCGCCATCGCCCGTTCCTCGAGGCCTTCGATGCTCAGGAGCTCGTCGCGAAACGGTTTGTCGAGGGCTTGGGGCGCGGTACGGAACCAGGCAGCAAACGGTCGTGGCATCGGCATCAGCTCGTCACCTACGGCTGTGCAATATCGGTTCCGACCGCGCCGGCAGAGTTAGGTACCCCGCTTGAAGACCCGGCCCTTGTCGAGACCGAAAGACGGGGCCCTGCGCGAGCCTTCGATCTTGATGGGAATGGCGCTGCCGCCCCCTTTGCCCTTGAAAAAGGGATCGATGGCTTTCAGCAGGAGCCGTTTGAAGCCCCTCTGCGTCTCGGACAGCTTGGCGTCCATCGAGAGCAGCCCCTTGAAATCCAGGCGCCCGGGCTTGAGGCCGTAGGTCCCCGACAGGCGCACACGTGCGCCGGGCATGTCGAAGGTCAGGCCGTCGAGCCCGAGCGTCGCCTCGCGCAGGCGGAATCGACCGCGGAAGTTCGAGACCACGCTGTCCGGCTTCACGGCCGGCGCCCGCCCGCGGCTTCGATGACTGAGCTCGTTGACCTTGTGCTGGACGTCGATATTCGTGAAGGTGACCCTCGCGACGGCAAACTCGCCGTCGAGGCGCAGCTTCTCCACCACGTCCCGATCGCCCGGCGGCAGGACGAACCGGGTCTTCAGCTCGAGCGCACCCGTCATCGGCGGCCGGGCCGCCTTCGCCGCGAGCCGCAGTACGTCCTCGAGTCGGGCATGGTCCATCGTGACGTCGAGCGCGACGGTGCGGCCCATCCGCCCCGCCGTCTCGACGACGCGCCCCTTCGCGACGAGCCTCGTGCCGAGAAACGAGCCGTCGATCTGGTCGAGAATCGTGTCGCCGTTGGTGCCGTCCACGGTCGCGTGGTAGTCCGCGTGCAGCGGCACAGGATGCCCGCCGACCGCCACCACAAAGCGCGGTGTGTCCGTTTCGCCGTGGATGCCGATGCGGCCGAGCACGCCGCCGAATTCGCCGTGCGCGGACAGGATGCCCGAAATGCCCTTGAAGACGCCGAGGTCGGCACGGGCGAGCGTGAACGTGCCCTCGAGCGGCGTCTGCCCGGGCTTGCCCGCTTGCCACGGGCCGAAGCTGCCCTGGACCCCGATCTCGCCTGGGGGAACCGCGTTGGCGAGCGCGGCCTCGAACGGCATCGCCCGATCGAACGCGACCGACTGCATGCGCAGCCGGTGGATGGCCCACACCCGCGGCGGCTTCGCGGGCTCTCGCGGGATGATGGAGAGCTGCGCGTCGTTCGTCACCAACGTATCGACGACGATGGCCCTGCCTCGGGTGCTGGTCGCCGTGTGCGTGTTGGCTGCGTCGGTCGTGCCCCTGTCTCCGTCCGCAGCCCCGTCCCTATAATGATCCGGGGGGACGTGGATCTCCAGACCGCTGAGCGTGACGAGCCGCACGTGCCTGCGGAGGACATCGAGGAGGGACGCTTCGACGGCGACGCTCCTGACGACGATGAGGGGCGGCACATCGCGGCGACCCCGGTGGCGCACAACCAGACCATCCGCGGCCACCTCGAAGCGCGGCCACATGCGTGCGCGAAGCGACGCGATCTCCACCTCGCCTTCGAGATGTGCCCCGAGCGCGGCGGCCAGCCGCCGGCGCAGATGGTTCGAGCCGAGCGGGCCAACGGCAACAGCCGCGGCGACCACGAGTACCACGGCGGCCAGCAGCACGACCCCGCTGGCAAGCCAGATCCGCGAACGCCGGGTCCGGGGCATGGGGCAGGGCCTCGAGGGAATCAGTCCGCCACGGGAGCGAGCTGCGAGACGTCCGGGACGCCTTCGCCGAGCGCCATCGCCAGATCGACCTGGTGTTCCTGTTCTTGGCGGAGGATCTCGCGAATGTCCTCGGCAATGGCGTATTCGCCAAGGGATTCGCATTCCCGCACCCGCTGCCGGTATTGGCGGATGGTGTCGTTCTCGTTATCGAGATCGGCCCGGAGGAGCACACGGGGGTCGTCGGACATCTTCACCGGCCGGGCCTCGGTCGTCGGCGTCCCGCCCAGGTAGTCGATGTGCTTGGCGATAGTGATCGCGTGCTGCAGTTCTTCGCCAGCGTGCGTCTCGAGCTCGCGGGCAATCGCCATGTACTCGGCCCCCTTCAGGACCTGCGAGTACACGACGTAGGCGGCGATGGCTTGATATTCGCGCGAGAGATCTTCGTTCAGCTTGGCAATGAGGTGAGACCGCGTGACTTTAGATGTGCCGACGGCAGATGTGCTCATGGCCAGGCCAGGAGCAACACCGATGCCGTCAATTCTCGGGGCGACGTGCGCCCCGAGCCCCCTCGCGGGTCGGTAGCCGAATGCCGCTATTCGGCACACCGGTTCCCA
>JBEQUD010000225.1:0-4306 GCA_040349235.1 Acidobacteriota bacterium | reverse complement strand
TTCCACGAGAACTCCCGCTCCACAATCTTCCGACCTTCCCAGCCCATCGATGCCAATCGCTCCGTATCCGACAGCGCGTCGCCAATGGCACGCCCGAGCGCCGCGACATCACCAGGCGGCACGAGCCAACCATTGATCCCGGGGGCAATCTTGTCGGGCAGGCCGCCGGCCCGGGTGGCAACCACGGCGCGCCGGTGCGCCATCGCTTCGAGCGTCACGAGCGAGCTGCCCTCGTAGAGGGTCGGGTGCACGAAGAGCGTGGCCGCTTCGTACCACGCGTGGAGATCGCGGTCGTCGGCGCGGCCCGACAGCCGCACGTGCGCACCCAGGCCGAGCGCGGCAACGGCGGATTGCAGTTGCGAGCGCATGGGGCCATCCCCGACCAGCACCCACCGCCAGTTGCATGCGGCCAGCGGACCGTCGGCGGCCAGGGTGGCGAGGGCGCGCACGAGGTCGCCGAACCCCTTGTTCGCTTCGAGCCGGCCGACGCTCAAGAGGAGAACATCCGTGGGGCCGAGGCCAAGCTCGGCGCGGAGCGATGCCCCGCGGGCCGGGGCGTCAGGGCGATCGCTCTCGGCGAGCTCGATCGCGTTGGGAATCACGCGGACGACGTCGGGCGCGATCGGCAGATGGGCGAGGACCGGCGCCACCAAGGCGCGATCGGTGGCGATCACGCGATCGGCGGCGCGTGCGCACGCGCGCACCGCGAGGCGCAACGGCCAGTACCCCACGCGCTTCAACCGCGCACGGCCCGGGTCCGTGGCCCCGAATTCCTCGAGGCCCTGCGGGTTGAACACGAAGGGCACCCGTCGGGTGCCAGCGGGAGGCGCGAGCGCATAGCCGAGCGCACTGGCCCCAAGCCCGTGAACGAGATCGATCGTGCCGGCTTCGGCCAGACGCGCAGCGACCCGCCCCGCGCGCCACCCGAACCAGGGATACGCGGTGCTCCGGTCGAGAATCGTCGTCCCGCGACGCCCCGCGAACGGGAATGTCTGGTAGGGCACGGGGACGAGCGTCAGTCGAGGATCGCGAAAAACGGCATCGGCGGCGGGATCGATCGGACGGCTCCGTCGGGCCGGCGGCGTGACGAGCGTCACGCGGACCTCGCGCGCGAGGAGACACCGCACGAGATCGTGGACGTGCCGTTCGAGGCCGCCGTAGGCGTGCATCGGGTACACCGATCTCGCCAGCACGGCGACGCGCAGAGGGCGGGTCGTCCCGGGCACCACTCAGGGCCTCGGCTGTCGCGGCTGGAACGTGGCCATGAGATCGCCGTACAGGCGCTCCATGCGATCGATCACGACCGGAAAATCGAACTGTGCCTCGGCCCGTCGCCGCGCCGCCGCGCCGAGCCGCCGGCGGAGGCCCTCGTCCGCGGCGAGCCGGCCGGCATCTCGCACGAGTTCGGCCACCGACGAGGAGAGGAGCGCCGTTTCCTCGTCCACCAGGATGTCCGGGGTGCCGCCCGTGTCCATGGCCGCCATAGGCACGCCGAGGGCGCTCGCCTCGATCAGCACCCGACTGAGCGGCTCGTGCCACCCCGAGGGAAACACCAGGAGCGTCGCGTGGTGCAGCCAACGGAACACGTCGTCGCGCGCCATCCAGGCATGCATGCGGATATCGCAGCCGCGCGCGGCGGCGTCGGCGAGAAACGGGCCGTCCGGGCCGTCGCCGATGACCACGAGCGGCATCCCGAGGTGCGCGTCGCGTGCAACATCGACCAGCGCGCGCACCCCTTTGTTCCTGGCGAGCTTGCCGGCAAAGACCGCGTACGGCCCGTCCATCGGCGGGCCGGTGGCCTCGGCTGCGGCGCGAATCCCGGCGACGTCCACGGCGTTGGGGATCGCCTCGATTCGTGTCTCGGCCAGCGACGGAACCCGCCGCTTCAAGTCCGCCGCCATCCATCGACTGACCGCGATGACGACGTCGGCGTTGCCGAGATCCTGCTGCTTCAGCCGCAGGTTCGCACGCATGTAGGGGATGGCGGGAATCGCCAGGGGCCACGCGGCCCCGGCATGCGGACGGATGCACCGCGTCATCGCTGACGCCGAACAGCCAGGGCAGAGACCGCCCGCGCCTTCGTGCTGGATCAAGTCGCCCCAATAACACGCGGGCCAGTAGTCGCGGACCGTGCAGACCGACGGCACCCCGGCCGCACGCGCGGCACGCACGGCCGCCGGGCCCGTCAGCACGTGCTGGGCATGCACGAGATCCATGCGCTCGTCGCGAATCAACGCGTGCAGGACGGCCGCCAGCCGCCCGTAGAGGCGCTCGTTCCTGAAATAGTTGCGGACGAAGGGGACGGACGGGGCAAAGGCGGGGACGCCGATGACGTCGAAGCCGTCGTAGGGGACGGGAACCGGCGCGCGCTCGGAGAACGGCTGCACGACCACGACGTGGTGGCCGCGCCGGCGCAACCCGCGCGCGAGCTCGTACGTGCTCCAGCCACTCCCGCCGCACACCGGCGGAAAGGCATCGGTGGCGATCAGGATGCGCATGCGCCGCGCGCTGCCTGAATGGCGAGGTCGAGCATCTCGCAGTGGTGCTGCCAGCTGAACTGCTGGACCGCCCGTGCACGCGCGGCCGTGCCGAGGGGCACACGCACGCGCGCGTCGGCCAGCCGCTCGAGCGCAGCGGCGAGCGCCGCGGGGTCGGTCGGGTCGTACAGCAGGCCTTCCCGTCCGTCGCGCACGACGTGCGCGAGCCGCTCGATGCGCGGGGTGACGACGGGCAGGCCGGCCGCCATGTACTCGAAGATCTTGAGCGGCGACCAGTAGAACTCGCGGGCGAGCGGCGGATGGGCCGCGAGATCGAACGGCGCAACCCCGACATCGGCGGCCGCAAGGCAGGCCGGCACCTGGTCGTGGGCGAGCGCGCCGGTGAACGTCACGCCGTCGAGGCCAGCCGCGGCCTTCCGGACCGCAGGCAACTCGGGGCCGTCGCCGACGAGCACAGCCGTGATGTCCAGGCGGCCGCGCTGCCGCAGGCGGCGGATCGCCTCGATGAGATGAATCGCCCCGTGCCACACGCGGAACGCACCTACGAAGATCACGACCGTGTCCGACGCGGCGCGCGCGAAGGGCACCGGGCCCGAGGCCGCCGGGTGGAACCGCTCGGTATCGGCCCCCCACTCGACCTGCAGGATCTTCTCGCGCGGCACGTCGGCAGGCAGAATCTTCGTGCTCGGCGTGACGATGAGCGCCGCCGTGCGGCACTGCCAGTCACGCCACCGCCGCATCGGCTGCACGAGCAGCAGCGCATCGAGCAGTTGTTTGCGCGAACCGGGATGGTCGGTGATCGGGGCATTCACCTCGAGCACCGGCACCGCCCCGATGCGGCGCGCGGCCAGGATGCCCTCGCCGCCGAAGTTGTAGTAGCGCTCGATGACAACGTCGGGACGGATCGCGTCGGCGAGATGCCCGACCTGACTCGCGCGCAGGAAGCGCAGCTGTCGGATGCCTATCGGCGGTCGGACTGCATACCAGGTGACGCGTCCCGGCGGAAACGGACGCGGGCCCGGTGTCGCGAGCACGTGCACCTCGTGGCCGCGCGCCGCGAGCCCTTCGGCCACCGACGTGACGTGGACCGAGCCGCCATGGGCGTCCGGCACGGACTGATCGATGGCCGCGTACAGCACCTTCATCGGCCATGGCCACCAGTGGCAGGCGGACGGCCCTCCTTCACGAACAGCGCGAAGAAGGGGCCCGTCTGCAGCCGCCCGAGCACGGAGACGTCCAGCATGAGCAACCTCGTGGCGACCTGCAGCAGGCGATAGACGAGCCCGCCCTTGGCGATGCGGCGCTTCGCCCCTGTTCGGGCCTCGCGCCGCGCCGCCTGATCGACCTTCGTGGAGTCGTCCGACGGCGTGCCCGCCCGGCGGCCCGCGACGCGGCGCGCCATGGCCTGCGCGGCGACGGGCACGAGGATGTTCTCGGCCACGCTCGACAGGACCGGCGTGTATCCGCGGAACTTCGCGATCTGGAAGCCGGTCGCTGCGGCCACTTCGTCCAGGTGGCGACGGTCACCGAGGGGATTCAAGTGATCGGTCTTGCGGAGCCGCTCGATGGTCAAGTCGGTGACGCCGAGGCGTTCGAGCGTGAACGCGGCCCAGCTGACCGCATGAAGGAGCGGCGCCAACCGTGCCCGCTGCCGGAGGTGGGTGTAGATGAACAAGGAACCGCCCGGGACCAGCACCCGCTGGACTTCGCGCAGCGTCGCGAGCAGGCCTTCCGGCGAGAAGTGCTCGAGCACGTCGATGGTGTAGGCCTTGTCGATGCTCGCGTCGGCGAAGGCCAGTCGCCGGAGG
>JBEQUD010000202.1:0-3436 GCA_040349235.1 Acidobacteriota bacterium | reverse complement strand
GGGGCCGATGATGCTGTTGAGCGTCTTGACGAGCGGGACGCGGATGCGATTCGAGCCGTCCACCGGTGTGTGTGCGGTATCGAGAAAGACGACGAACACGCGCGCGTGCGGATCGGCCGCCGCCGTGTTCATCTCGCCGACGGTGTTGGGATCGCGATAGGCGCTTTCCGGCTGCCGCGCGTCGACGCGCACGAACTCGAAGGTGTCCACGGTCTGTGGCTTGCCGTCTTCGAGAATCTGGAAATCGTCGGCCTTCAGGCCCTCGACGATGCGGCCGTCGCGTTGGGGATAGGCGTCGACCAGGACGTAGTTGACGCCGCCGCGAAAGACCGGCGCGGTCTGCGGGCCCTGCGGCGGCGCGGCCGCGCTCTGCCCCTGCGCCACGCCATCCCTCGCGCCAAGCCCCAGGCCGACACACACCGCCACTACCCCGCCGAACCAGCGAAGTCGCGTCATCAGAAATCCTCGGGCAGGCGCTGGCAGTCTACTATGACGGCCCCCAGCGCTGAAGCCCTGGGGCTCCACGGACTGTCGGATGAAGCCCGGGGCCTTCCACGCGTCGATGCCCCAGGGCTGAAGCCCTGGGGCTCCACAGACGCCCCGGGGCTCCACGGACTGTCCGATGGAACCCCCGGGCCTTGCACTCTAATGGAGCCCCAGGCCTTCAGGCCTGGGGTACGGGCGTCACAGCGGCCGCGAAATCACGCAGGCGTTGATGCCGCCAATCCCCATAGACAGCTTGCCGCTGAGGCCAGGAGGGACGTCGCGGCCGGCCGTGAAGACGAAATTCTCGTGCATGGTGGCGATGGCGCTGTTGAGTTCGTCGCGCGAGAGCGGCGTTGGAAACAGACGGCCCTCCGCGTAGCCGAGATACTGCGCCGTGAGCTCCCATCCGCCGCCGGCGCTCATGCCGTGGCCGAACGTGCCCTTGCGGGCGGTGACGAGCAGCGTCTCCGGGAACTGCGATCGCAGCGTCGTCATCTCCGAGTAATCACCGGGCGTGGCCGTGGCGTGGAGATCCCAGCTCCCGATCGAGTCGGGCCCGACACCCGCGCCGGCCAGGGCTTCGCGCACGGCCGCGCGGGGGCCGTCGGGCGACGGCGTGATGATGTGATCGGCGTCCGAGCTCACGCCGACGCCGACGGGCTCCATCCCGAGCGGCGTGAAGCCGCGCGCGAGCATGTAGTCCATGTCGCCGACAATCCAGACGACCGCGCCGCCGGCCACGTGCGTCCCCTGCAGCCTCGTCAACGGCGCGGACAGGCGACGGTCGGCGGAGAGCACGCGCGCGTTGTAGAACGACCCGACCGTCAAGGGATGCGGGGGCGGATCGGTGGCGCCGACGACGACCGCCCGCGCTTCACCAGCCCTGATGGCGCTCATCGCCAGGCGCAGCCCGACACCAAACGTCGAGCACGCCGCGACAGGCGCGAACGTCATCCCCGTGATCTTCCCGAGGATCGAGATCTGCGCGGCAGGCGTGTTCGGGATGTTCCAGATGAGCTTCGCGGACGCGTTCCACGGCGGCTCTGGCGCCTGCCACTTCTGCTGGAGCCTGCTGCGGCTCTTCTCCTTCTCGCGAATCGCGTGCAGCTTGCCGGACGCGATGTCGCCTTCAATCGGCGTGCTGTCGATGTGCGCCAACTCCGCGAGGTACTCGTCGAGGGCCGTCTCGCGTCCGGCCCAGAAGGTGTCCCAGCGCTTCTGCGACTCGTGGTACGCGATGCTCGCGTCGTAGATCGTGTGCAGGTTCCCGAGGCCCGTCCCCACGTAGACGTGCGCCTGCGCGCCCAGTTCCTGCAGCAGCGCTTCCAGCCCGGGGTTCTGCCCAAGCGACTGGATGAACGCTCCGGCCGCGTAGAGCGACGGGTAGTCCATCTTGTCGACGAAGCGCTGGTAATGTCGCGGCGCAAAGCGCTCGCCAATCCACTCCTGGTAGGCGGCGAAGTCGAAGTCCGGTTGTCCCACGAGGAAGTTGCCCGGACCGAACCCGTCGAACGGCGTCAGCCAGGTGTCGGCCGACGCCAGGTTGCGGCGAAACGCGTCAATGGTGGGCGACTTCGGCGCGACAATGCCCCAGCCGAAGACGCCGATGCGTGTGCTCATCGGACTGAAATCGTGTCACAGGTCACGCCTGTCCGGGCTATCGCGGCTTCGTCGCCGTCAACCTGGCCTGCGCGGCGTCGAGCAGCCCCCGCAGGCGGGACATGTCCGACGTGCTCAGGACCCGCTGGGCACGAATCGTCCGGCCGGCCTGCACGGCGTACACGATCTCGCCACGCGGGTTGTTGAAGACCGTGAACTCCAGCTCGCCGCGTGTGGCATAGCGGACTTCGAACATGGCGAACGGGGTGGGATTGGTGCTGACCTGCAGCAGCGCGTCGATGCCCGCGAGCAAGCTGGGCACTTCCTCGGCATCGACGTAGGAAAAGTCGCGGCGGGTGTCGCCCTCCGATACCCGCACGATCAGCCCGCGGGCGCCATCGCCTCTATCGTCGTGGACCTCGCGGACTTCCACCATGACGCCCGTGACAGACTGCAGCCCGCGAAGCGGATCGAATCCAATCGACACCACCGATCCCGGCTCCGGCAGAAACGCTTCGAGCTTGGTGGCGGGCGGCAGCGGCACTTCGGCCTGGACGGTCACCGGCCTGGGCAGGGACGCCTCGGCCTGAGCCGCCACTCCATGCCCCGAAGCCATCGCGACGATCGATACGAGGACGAAGAACGTCAGACGACGCATCTCGTGGCCTTTCGACGTCCCAGCGCACGGGACGGACGGACCGATGATACGCGATGCGCCTCCGCCTATTCGATCAGCCCGTACGATCGATCCAGGCGAAAGACATTGACACGGCCGTCCTCGCCGAGCTGCACCGATCGGCCATTGAATGGCGCGCCGCTCACCCAGCCCCAGTAGGTAAGCGGCCGGCCGGCGGGATTGTCGGCGACGTGCGCCTGCACGGTGAACCAATGGCGCACGCCCGGCATCGCCCGAAACGGACGATCGAGCGTCACCCCGTAGCTGTAGGCTGCGTAGGTCGTGTTCGCCGAGCCGCACCGCGCCATGAACGTGCGATCCAGCACCTGGGTCGTCCTGGCGACCGGATAGACGGCCTCCTGGAGCACACGCGCCGGGTCGGGACTTCCATTGGCGTCCGCATGGAACGCCACCCGGAACGCGACGGCGGTGGCCGGCGGTGGCCCTCCGTTCGGAACCTCACGGCAGTAGATGCCCTGCCACGTCACCGCGCGAATCGTAGCGGCGCGGGGCGACACGAAGTCATCGAACATGCGGACGCCGATCGCCTCGGTGGCGGGCGTGCGCATCGAGGTCCTCGCGTCGAACGGCCCATTGCCAGCTTCGGCGGGCCTGGCCGGGTTTGCCGCGGCCAGACCTCGTGGTTCCGCGTCGACGACGCCGGGCGCCTGCGGC
>JBEQUD010000192.1:0-4437 GCA_040349235.1 Acidobacteriota bacterium | reverse complement strand
GTGTCCGGGTTCAGCCCGCGCGTGGAGGTCGGCGGGCCGATCATCAAGGACCGGTTGTTCCTCGAGCAGACCGCCCAGTACCGCTACAGCACCGACGACATCCCGAGCCGCCCGCAAAGCGAGCGGCGCACGACCAACTGGCTGAGCGCGTTCACGCGCGTGGATGCCAACCTGTCCACGCGCCACTCGCTCACGACGACCGGCGGCTTCTTCCCGAAGGCCACCACGTTCGCCTCGCTCGGGACGTTCACCCCGCCCAACGCGACGGTGGACGTCAACGACACCGTGGACCACGTGACGATGACCGAACGGGCGATCTGGAACGATCGGCTCGTGTCGGAATCGACCGTGCAGTTCGACAAGTACCGCACGTCGCTCCTGCCACAGGGACCGGCGCCGATGGAACTCTGGACCGAACAGACGCGGGGGAACTTCTTCAACACGCAGGAGCGCACGCCCTCCGCGCTCCAACTCGTCGAGACGCTGGCCGGCACCTACAGCGGACCGTCCGGGCTCCACCTGGTGAAGGTCGGCGCGGATATTCTCCGGACGCACTACACCGGATCGAGCGTCAGCCGGCCCGTGCTCATCACCCGATACGACGGTATGCTGGCACGGCGGATCGATTTCAGCGGCTCGACGGCGCAGGATGTCCTGGGCACCGACGTCGCACTCTTTGCCCAGGACCGCTGGCAGCTGTCGCCCACGTGGAACGTCGAATACGGCGCGCGCGTTGACCGCGACGGCATCATCGGGCGGTGGAACGTGACACCCCGCGTGGGGGTGGCCGTTCAGCTGAACGAGTCGGGGTCGGCGGTCCTGCGCGGCGGCTTCGGCTTGTTCTACGAGCGGACGCCGTCGGTGGCCGGCGCCTTCACGCAGTTCGAGACGGCGACGGACACACGGTTCGCCGCGGACGGCGTCACCCCGCTCGGTTCTCCCATCACCTACACGCACGCCACCGCGCCGGACCTGAGGACGGCCCGCAGCGCCACGTGGGATCTGTCCTATGCCTACCGGCTCAACCCGCAATGGGCCTTCCACGCGAGCGTGCTCGACCGCCATGGGTCGAACGAGCTCATCGTGGATCCGGCGCAGGTGAACGGCGTCGGCACGCTGCTGCTCGCGAGCGACGGCCGCTCGCGGTATCGCTCCATCGAGCTGGGCTTCGACTTCTCCAGGACGACGGCACTCGGGTTGAACGTCACCTACTCGCGGTCGATGGCCAGCAGCGACTACAACGCCTTCGCGAACTATTTCGACGCCATGCTGCAGCCGGTCTTCGCACCGAACGCCTACGGCCCGTCCGCAACCGATGTGCCCCATCGCCTCTTCGCGCGCGGCAGCTACATGCCCAAACCACGGCTGCTCCTGATTGGCGTGGCCGACTGGCGCACGGGCCTCCCGTATACGGCCGTCAGCAACGCGCTCGACTTCGTCGGCGCGCGGAACGGCCTGCGGTTCCCCAACCGGTTCATCGCGGAACTGGGCATCGAGGGCCGTTTCCATGTCGGCAAGTTCCAGCCGTGGATTGGCGTCAGGGCGGACAACGCGTTCAACTCGTTCGCGCCGTCGGACGTCCAAGCCAACCTCGGGTCGCCGAACTTCGGCACGTTCTACAACTCGCCCTATCGCCATTTCCGGTTGCAGGTCCGGTTCGAGCGGTGAGGCGTCTCTCGGCGGCGATCGTGATGGCCCTGGCGCTGTCGGCGGCCCTGTCCGCGCAGGTTCCGACCCTCGACGCCCTCGAGCGCGCGGTGGCTGCCGACCCGGAGAACCTGCGTCTGGCCGCGGAGTACCGCCAGCGGGCGATCGCGGCCGCGCAGTTCGACCGGTCGATCGACTTCTTCGAGCGGGTGGCGGGGAGGAAGGGCAGCGGGCCCAACGTCCGCATCAGCCTGGCGCTGGCCCGTGTGGACAAGGTGCCGGTCGCGGGCGAGTTCCGCCGCCTGTATCTCGGCCGCGACGCGGTCGGCAGCCTCACCAAGTCCATCGAGATCCGGCCGAGCGTGCTCGCCTACTACGTGCGCGGTCTCATCAACCTGTACTACAACAACTTCATCTTCCACCGCGTGCAGAAGGGCATCGATGATTTGCACCTGGCGGTGTCGCTCGTGACGCCCGACACGCCCCGCCTGCTGGCGTGGCGCGTGCACATGTCCCTCGGCGACGGCTACTGGCGCGGTTTGCAGCCGTCCCAGGCCCGCGAGGCGTGGAAGAAGGGACTGGCGCTCTTTCCCGACGCGGAGGACTTGATCCGTCGGGCGAACGGGGCCGACGATGTGGTGGAGAAACTCGTCCACGACGCGGTCGATCCGGACATCCGGGTGGATACCACCCTGCGCGGCATGGTGCCGTAGCGTCCGCGACGCTGCGATGTAGTATGGGCGCGGGTGACGACATGACGATGCTCAGGAAGGTGCTCTTCGGTGTGCTCGCCGCCGTGCTCGTCGGGGCGGTGGCGCTGTTCGTGTGGGGCCGGTCCATTCTGACCCAGGACAGCGTTCGAGCGGCCATCGCCGCCCGGCTGACGGCGGCCCTCGGGCAACCCGTCACGATCGGCGGCATCGGCGCGAGTATCTATCCCCGCGTGTCCGTCAATCTCGAAGACCTCGGCATCGGCCCACAAGGCGACATCCACGTGAGCGCGCTTCGCATCGCGACGGATTTGCGCGCGCTGCTCTCGCGCCGCATCGAGCACGGCAGCATGCGCCTCACTGGCGCGCGCATCCGGCTGCCGCTGCCGGCATTTCAGGCGGCTGCGCCGGCGCCGGCCGCGCCGGCCCCGGCCTCGACGGCGCCCGCGGTCGAGATTGTGTCCATCGACGAGATCATCCTGAGCGGCGTCGAAATTGTCAGCGGGGGCCGCACGCTCCGCGGCGACATCGAGGTGGTGCCCCAGGGCAAAGGGGTGCTCGTCCGGCGCGTCTCGCTGCACGCCGACGACGCCGCCATCGAGGTCACGGGGACGATCGCCGACTTGTCGGGGCCAACGGGGGAATTGCGCATCGCGGCCGGGGCGCTCGATTTCGCACAGCTTCTGGCCTTCGTCTCGGACTTCTCCAAGGACGCGGCGATGACCGCCGCACCGGGCGGCACGGCCCCCGCCCCGGCGTCTCCACCTGCGGGAGGAGGGTCGCCCGCCATGCCCTCGTCGATGAATCTGGCGGTGACACTGGTGGCCGATCGTGCCACGCTCGGCGGCCTCGCGCTCGAACACCTGAACGGAACCGCCCGGGTGACCGCCGCGGGCATGACGCTCGATCCCATCGGGTTCGGGGTCTTCGGTGGCCGCTACGAGGGCTCGCTCGCGTTGACGCTCGGCGACGTGCCGGACTTCCGCCTGAAGGCCCGGCTCTCCGGCATCGACATGGCGGCCGCGACCGCGTTCGCCGGTTCCCCCAATACCATGACCGGCCATCTCGCCGGCGACATCGACGTGGCGGGGCGCGGGATGGACGCCGCGTCCGTCGAGAAGAGCGCCCACGGTACCCTGCGGATGGACATCACCAACGGCGTGGTGAAGAATCTCGGCCTCATCCAGGCGGTCGTCCTCGCGACATCGATGCGCGCCGCGGCCTTCTCGCGCGGTGGTGGATCCCGGGACGAGCCGTTTTCCCGTCTGGGCGGCACGATGACGATCGCCAATGGCGAGGGCCGGACCGACAACCTGCAGTTCGAGTCGAAGGACCTGACGCTCCACGCGTCGGGGTTCGTCCGCCTGGACGGCAGCCTCGTGGACCTGAAGGGCCGGGCCCAGCTGACGCAGGCGCTGTCCGAACAAGCGGGCAGCGATCTCGTTCGCTACACGCAGGAACAGGGACGCGTCACGCTGCCCATCACGATCGGCGGGTCGGCCCAGAACCCGAAGGTCCGCATTGATCTGGCCGACCTCGCCAAGCGCGCCGTCAGGAACCGCGCGACGGAAGAGACGAAGAAGGCTGTCACGGCAGGTCTCGGCAAGCTGTTCGGCCGCTAGGGTCGTGCCTGGGGCGCGCCCTCGCGCGCGTCCGTCGCGCACGCGCCATCAGCGGAACCGGACGAGCGACCAGATCCCGAGCAGGTTGTTCTCGAGGATGCGCACGAGCGTGTGCAGGCGGCTGTACCCGTAGGCGAGGCCCTGGTCGCCCCGGCGGGGCACCCGGTAGCTGGGCCCGTAGCGGTGCAGCAGCAGCGGTTCGACATCCCGGGGCACGCGGATAGTCACGCCCAGAAACGGCACAGTCGTCCGGTCGGCCACGAGGGCCAGCGGCACGTCCTCCACCGAACGGAACGTGCTGCGCGCCATGGGCCCATCCGCCTTGTAGATGTACGCGTCCGCGAAGTAGCCGGTGCGATCGTTCGCGATGCGGATGACGAGTTTCGTGGTGCCGTTGGAGTCGGTCAGCGTGTAGCCCCGCGCCTTGAAGGCCGGCGCCAGCGCGACGAGCTTCGGTT
>JBEQUD010000382.1:0-5782 GCA_040349235.1 Acidobacteriota bacterium | reverse complement strand
ACACGGCTGGCCCGCTCCCCATCTGCCCCGGCTGCAGCGCCTGCAGCACCCGGAACCGCGGGCCAAGGCTCGCGACGAGCGTGCGGTAGCCCTCGGCATGTTCGGCGGTGGATCCATCGTCAACGACGACGACCTCGAAGTTCTGGAGCGTCTGGCGCGCGATGGACGCGAGCGCATCCGCGACGAGATCTGAGCGATTTCGGGAAGCGACGACAACCGTCACGTCAACGGGCGAGGGGCGATTCTGCGGTGCGTCCGGCATCTCTGTCTGGTATCGGCCCGGGGCCACCGGTTCAGGAACGGCGCCTGGGCCGGTACTTGAAGATGCACCAGATCGCCCGGAACCCGTCGCGCCAGCCGATCTTCTTGCCCTCTTCGTACGTCCGCCCGGAGTAGGAGATGCCGACCTCGTAGAGCCGGCAGCGGCGCTCGGCGATCTTGCCGGTGATTTCGGGCTCGAACCCGAACCTGTCCTCCCGCAGCTCGATGCCCTGGATAACCTCCCGCCGGAACATCTTGTAGCAGGTCTCCATGTCGGTCAGGTTCAGGTTCGTGACGGCGTTCGAGAGCAGCGTCAGAAACCGGTTCCCGAGCGAATGCCAGAAATACAGCACCCGGTGGCAGTCGCCCCCGATAAAGCGCGACCCGTAGACAACCTCGGCCCGCCCGTCCAGAATGGGCTGCAGCAACTTGGGATACTCGCTCGGGTCGTATTCCAGGTCGGCGTCCTGCACGACCACGACATCGCCAGTAGCCGCCGCGAAGCCCGTGCGGAGCGCAGCACCCTTTCCTCTGTTCACCGGATGGAAGAGCCGGACAAGATCGGGCGCCGCGTCCATCTGCTTCAGGGCATCGCCCGTCCCGTCGGTCGAACAGTCGTCCACGACGATGATCTCGGTGTCGAGGCCGACGGCGCGGACCCGCTCGATGAGCTGCACGATTGTCCCGGCCTCGTTGTAGACCGGGATCACGACGGAGAGTTTCATGTCGGCGACCAACACTTGTATCAGAAGTCGGACAACGAATGCGCGATCGTATACCAGCAGTTAGGTCTGCCACGTTGACGGCGGTCCCTGACGAAGTGGTAAGGTCGAGCGTGCGCCAGGTCTTCGTCGAGGTCAATCCCTACCACGCCGAGATTCTGTTCCCGTACCACGGGACCCTCTCGGACAGCCCCGACGACGTGGTGTTCGGGCACGAGCGGCTGTTCGGTCAGCCGCTGTTCGATCGTATTCCCGCGCGCAAGGCGCGCATCTCCCTCCGCGCCTTCGGCCGCCACCTCTGGAGCGGCGTCGATGCGTGCCATTTCAACACCATCAACGCGACGCTGACGCCTATCAGCCGAGAGACGGTGCGGCTCGCGCTCACCACCGCCGCGCTGGCCGTGATGGCGCGTGTGTCCGGCTGTCGCACCACCGCCGTCGTCCACGAAGCCGACCAGTTCTACGCGACGGGCCTCGATTCGTGCCGGCGGCACGCGTGGTTTCGCCGGCTCGTGGGCTGGTGGCTCATCAAATTGTTCGACGAACGCTACGTGCTCTCCCCTGAAGTGGCGCACTTCATCCAGGACCGCGGATTTGCCGTGCGGTTCCTCGACCCCGTCCCCGTCGCGCGGTTCTTCGCACAAGAGGCACCAGCGGAGCCGGCACGCCGCGCCGTCGCGTGGGTGGGGCCGGTTCAAAGCTTTCGACGCAACTGGCGATCGACCCTCGAACTCGACCCCCAAGCCCTCGCACGCCTCGGGGCGTCGGTATCGATGGTCTGCGATGGCCGCGTGGGCGAGGGGCCCGAAATGCAGGCCGCCCTAGAGGCGCGGGGCTTGGCGCCGTTTTTTCGATTCCGCGACTATCGCCCGGACGACGAAGAGTTGTTCGCCGTCGTGCGCGCGAGTGCCGGGCTGCTGTGCATGTTCGGCGGCCCCGAATACGGGGCCACGAAATCGTCCGGCGCGCGCATCATCGCGTATGCGCTCAGAAAGCCGTACATCGCGGCCAGCCCCGTGCTCGGCGTGTATGCCTATGACGGCACCTTGATGGCCGCGTGCGAGACGCTGACGCAGTGCGTCGAAGCCTTGTTGGCGGTCAGCCCCGACGTCGATCGAGCGCGTCTTTGACGGCGACGAGCCAGGTCGGATAGCGGCGGATCCGCCGGATGCGCGCGATGTCGGGGTGGGCCAGCTGGTACTCGTCCGCGAGGGCCAGCACGGCATCTACGACGTCCCACTCGCGCTGCCAGTAAACCGCGCCCAGATCCTCCGCCACGAGCGCGGCCGGCTCCGGCTCGACGTCGAACAGCCGGACGTGCTGCTCGTGCAGCCACGCCAGGGAATCGATGCGCGCGCGGAGGCTGCCCGTGACCTGCCGAATGCGGTTCTTCGAGAGCGACCCCGGCCGCTGCCGGTAGTGAAGCACGACCGACGGCACGTAGCGGAACTCGACGAGCGACCCCGCGCGAATCCACGTATAGCGGTCCTCGCAGGGGCTGTAGCGCTGGTGGAAGCCGCCGAGCGCGTTGATGAGCGCGCGCGGCAGCATGGCCGCGCCCGGTTCGAACGGCGAGCCGTTGAACGAGGCCCGCGACGCACTCGGAATGGGCCCCGTCGCGTCGCGTCCGGGGACGCGCGACTCGATGGCGCCCTCGTGCGAGATGACGTACTTGTCGCCGTAGATAACGTGGTCCGCATCCGCCTCGCTGACCGAAAGGAGCGCTTCGAGCGCAGTCGGCTCGAGGCGGTCGTCCGCGTCGAGAAACAGCACCCACCGGCCCGTGGCATCGGCGAGCCCGCGGTTCCGCGCGTGGGACAGACCGCGATTCTCCTGCCGGACGAGAGAAATCTGGCGCGCGAAGGGCCGGAGCACGTCCTGCGTGTCGTCCGTGCTGCCGTCGTCCACGACGATGACTTCGTGCGGCGCGTGGCTCTGGCCGAGGACGCTCGTCAGCGCGTCGTCGAGGTAGGGCGCGCAGTTGTATGCAGGGATGACGATGCTGACCGACGACCGCATGGCGGCCCAAAATAGCACGAAACGCGCGGACGCACGGGTGGATGACGGACAATGGTGGCGCAGGGCGAAGCGGCCAGGCCCGCGCGGAGGCTGCACAGCAGGCGCCTTCCGACCGAGAAGAAGACCGTCGGTATCCGCTGGCGCCCCGGGAGGACGGTAGGCCGTTGAAGGTGTGCATCCATATCCAGCCGGCCAGCCGGAGCCTCGGCGGCGCCGAGGTCCTCGCCTCCAACATCGCCGTGCTGTTGCAGGCGGCGCACGACGTGGAAATCGTCCATCACCGGCCGTGGCTCGACATCGGGCAGCTCGCCGACTTTGCGGGCGTCCCGCTTCCCCGCGTGAGGGCGCGCTACATCGAGCGCAAACCGAACTACTTCGTTTCGACATCAGGCAATCCGCTCAGCATGTACCGGGAACCGCGGCGCTGGGGGCAGGAGCTCGCGGGGCCGGCTGACGTGCTGATTTCCTTGACGCATCAGCTGCCGCCCTTCAATCCCACACCGCACGGCGTGCTGATCCTGTTGTTTCCGATGTCCTCGCCGCTCGCGGAGTGGCCGTTCGCGGCCACCAACGGCGCGCCAACCACGCTGCGCGAGCGAATCAGCCGGCGGTTCTACGAGCACCAGTACGCGGCACTCTGGCGCGGCTACGACGCGAAGCTCGCCATCTCGGAATTCACCAGCCGGTGGGCGCGGACGCGCTGGGGCATCGACTGCGACGTGCTTTCGCCGCTCGTGGACTGCTCCGCGACCCCGTTGCCAAAGCGCAACGCCGTCCTGACACTTGGCCGTTTCTCGGTGTCGGGCGTCTCGAAGCATCAGCGCGAAATGGCCGGCGCCTTTGCCCGCGCGACGGCCCTCGGCGACTGGAGGCTCGTCTGTGTCGGGGAGGCACGGACGCCGGAAGAACTGGACTACGTCACAAGCGTCCAAGGGGCGGGCCCACGAGTGGACGTCGTCCTGAACGCACCTCGCGACGACGTGCGCCGGAACCTGGCGGAGGCGCGGGTTTTCTGGCACGCGGCGGGCCTGGGCGAATCGGAAGCCGAGCACCCCGAGCGCTTCGAGCACTTCGGGATGGCCACGGTGGAGGCCATGGCCAATGGATGCGTGCCGGTGGTGATCGGGCGCGGCGGCCAGCGCGAGGTGGTCGAACACGGCCAGAGCGGCTTCCTTGCCGAGTCGCTGGACGACATGGCGGCGCGCACGAGCGAGCTGGCGGCAGACCCCGCGATGGGGCAGCGCATGTCGCTGGCGGCCGTCGAGCGGGCCCAACGCTTCGGACGCACCTCGTTCGAGTCGCGGCTTCAGCACCTGGTTCCAGTGCTTCAGGCGTCGGGCACCGCGTAGCCCATGGCACCTGCGGCACCAAGCGGCACGACCCTCGCGGTCGTGCTCAACTTCAACGGCGGGACGGACACCACGACGTCCGTCGAACATCTGGCCAAACAGCGTCCATCCCCGCCGGATGTCCTCGTCGTGGACAACGCGTCGTCGGACACCAGCCTCGCGCACCTGGCCGAATCGCGACTGCCCTGCCGCGTCCTCAAGCTGGGGGAGAACCGGGGCTTTGCCGGCGGCATGAACGCCGGCCTGGAAGAGGCGCGCGCGGGCGGATACCGCTACGTGTGGCTCGTCAACAACGACGCGTTCACCCATCCCGACTCCCTCGCGCTGCTGGTCGCGGCAATGGACCACGACCCGAGGCTCGCCATGGTGACGCCCCGCCTTTTCTGGAAGGACGGGACGGAGCAGCACGCCGGCGGCGTCGTGCTCGACTGGGATACGGGCGAGAGCCGGCTCGTGCTGTCCGGGGATCTGTCGATCGACGGACCACAGCCCCTGGCCGACGGTACGTGGGTGAGCGGCACCGCGCCGCTGATTCGAACAACCGTGCTCGATAGCGTCGGGCTGCTCGAAGCGGCGTACTTCGCCTACTGGGAGGACGCCGACCTGAGCGTGCGGATGGCGCGCGCCGGCTGGGGGATAGGCGCCGTGCCGGAGGCCGAGGCGGTTCACCTTGGAGGCGGCACGTCGGGCGGCAGCGAGTCGCCATTCGCGGTGTTCCTGGAGGTGCGCAACCGCTGGCTGTTCCTCGAGCGGCACGCCAAAGGCGGCTCGCCCAGGGCCCGGTGGTATCGGTTCTACGCAGCCATGCTGCAGCGCACGGGACGGTCGATGGCCATCGGCCGTCCGGCGGTCGCCACGGCCGTGCTGGCCGGGTTGTCGGCCGCGCGGACCGGCGCGTATGCCGTCCCCAAACCAAAGGCGTTGCTGCTCGAGCGCCTCTGTGGGCGGGCGCCGTGGCGCATCAGCCGGTTGCTAACGGCTGCCGCGACCATGCTGGACGATCGGTCCGATCGGGGCGCCGCGGCATGATCCTATTCGCCCACCCGCGTCGCATCACGCAGGGCACGCCATGAGGCTAGGCGTGGACGCGCAGTTCGCGACGTACAAGCCGCGCGCAGGGCTCTTCGTCCACCATCTGCAATTGCTGCGCGCGCTGCAGGCGCTCGGCGGCGTCGAAACGGCGCTGTTCCTGAACCGGTACGGCCTTCCCCCCGAGCGACAGGCCGCGATCCGAGCGGAGGTGAGTGCCGCCATGGACGGCGCGCCCACGCACCTCGCGAGCGTGCCAGGAAGGCTGCAAGGCCTGCGGATGCGGCTGTCGCCGCTCGGCCGGCTGGACGTGTTCTACCATGTGTTCGGCGGAACATTCGGGCCAATTCCGGGGCTGGCCAACGTGTTTCTCGTCCCCGATCTCATCCCGCTTGCCGTGGA
>JBEQUD010000381.1:0-10291 GCA_040349235.1 Acidobacteriota bacterium | reverse complement strand
CGACACCGACCGCGTTGCCGTCCAGGCGGCGTGCCCAGCTGCGGGTGCACCGAGTCGCACGAGCGAGCGAACGACGGCGGTGTGGCGAAGCGTGCGACCGTGGTTCTCGCCGCGCTGCACGTGGCTCTCTAGCCCATCTTCGGTGACGGCCAGCCAGACGTCGGGGGCCGTCCGACCCGCGCCTTCACCGGGTGGGAGCACGGCGATCGTCACCTGGAGGGCCGCCGCGGTCCTGGGGGCGACGGCGAGGGACACACGGAAGCGGGGCGCGGACCGGGCCGCGGCCAGCGCGACCGCGGCGGTCGCGGCGCGAAGGTTGCTGCCGACGAGTTCCTGTCCGCCGTCGATCACGAGCTGAGGGGTGTAGACACCGCCGCTATGGGGGAGGCTGGCGGCGTACTGCGTCTGGCGGCTGCTGAACTGCGCCGACGAGAAGGGATCGCGCCACCCCAAGCGATCCCAGTAGTCAACGTGCTCGCCAAGGGCGATGATGCGCGCGCCGGCGACCGGTTGCGTGGCCACCAGCGTCGTCAGCACCCCATCCGCGGGCGGACAGCTCGAACAGCCCTCGGACGTGAACAGTTCGACGACGACGGGAACCGGTGGGGAGGGTGGGGGCGCCGCTCGAAGTTGACGCCCTGTCAAGGGAACCAAGGCGGCCAGGGCGGCAAGAACCACGACACCGGCCACTCCGCGCAGCACACGATGCCCATTGCGCATATTTGTTCGATGCCGCAGCGGAGGATAGGGTTACGCGCCGCGGTAGGTCACCGCCGGGCCGCCAGAATCGCCTTGACGAGCGCGTCCGGCACGTCCCCAGGCACCGGGCCGTCGGCGTCGTCAAAGGCCCGCCGGCCGAGCGCGATGGTGGTCCGGTAGCCGGACAGATACCGCACGCAGTTCTCGCACACGTGCAGGTGGCGCTCGAAGCGGTCGCGGGCCTCGCCCGTCAATTCGCCCGATACGTAGTCGGCCATGAAATCCGCGAACTCGCGACAGGTCACTGCGGCGACACCTCGCAGTAAATCTTGATCGCGCCGTTGGGGCTTTGCAAGTGGTCGAACAGCTCGCGGTAGTTCTGGAGCCCGCGCACGGGGTGCGTCAGCAACTGGCCGAGCCACCCCGGGTATTCGGCCTCGGCCTGGGCCATGTCGCGCACGCCGGTCTCGAAATTCTCGCGGCTTGCGTTGACGCTGCCCACCATCACCTTGTTGCCCAGCACGAACTCCAGGTTGAGGCGGTCGGCGGGGATTTCGAGCGTGCGGCCCCCGCCCGTGATGCTGGTGAGGACGAGCACGCCGTTCTTGGCGAGGGCCTGCATGCTCTCGAAGACCACCGCCGAGGACCCCGTCCCCTCGAAGATGAGATCGAACGGACCGTGCGCGGCGGCTGTGTCGGTGATCGAGCGCTCGGCGGTATTCACGTAGCGGGCGCCGACCGCGTCGAGCAGATCGGCGTTCAGGTACGGCGTTGGCGTCCGGCCGAACGTCGTGACATCGAGCCCCCGCAGGCGCAGGACCAGCGTGGCCAGCAGACCGAGCGTGCCGGCGCCCATCACGGCCGCGGTCCGCGGCCGCCAGACCTTCATGCGGCGCTGGATCTCGTACGCCTGCGTGATGCCCTTCTGGGCGACCGTCATCGGCTCGAGCAGGACGCCCACCTCGCGCAGGCCCCGCGGAATCTTGACGACGAACGCCTCGTCCTCGACGTAGTGCTCGGTCAGATAGCCGTGGCGCAAATTGATGCCCCGCTCGAAGTACTCGCTGTCGGTGGTCATGTCCTGCAGGCCGATCGCGTCGTACAGGCTCTTGCCGGGCCGCCGCACGGTCGCGACGACGAAGTCGCCCGGCCGCAGGAACGACACGTTCGGGCCGACGGCCTCGACCTGGCCAAAGCCCTCGTGGCCGATGACGAGGAATGTGTATCCGTCCGGCGCCGCGCCGTACTCGGCGGCGTTGATCTCGCGATCCGTGCCGTCAACGCCGACGCGGAGGACGCGGACAAGGACGCCGCGCCCGTCGGGGATGTCAGACACCGACGGCTTGGCGAGGTCGGCGAGGTGCACGCTGTTTGGCTGTCCGGGCGTCACGGCGATGGCCTTCATGGGGTTCTCCACTCTGCTGCAGCAACTTGGCGACCACGGCGGTCCAGCCTGTCTGGTGGCTGGCGCCGATGCCGGCGCCGGTGTCGCCATGGAAATATTCGTGAAAGGGAATCAGATCGTGCCAGTCAGGATCGGTCTGGAAGAGTTCGACGGCGCCGAATACCGGCCGGCGACCGTCCGCGCCGTCGAGGAAGATGCGCGACAGCCGCCGGGACAGCTCCTCGGCGACCTGCCAGAGCGTCATCATCGTGCCGGACCCTGTCGGACACTCCACCGTGTAGCCCTCACCGAAGTAGTGGTGGAACTTCTGAAGTGCCTCGATGAGGAGAAAGTTGATGGGAAACCAGATGGGCCCTCGCCAGTTCGAGTTCCCACCGAAGAGGCCGGTGCTCGATTCGCCGGGCTCGTAGTCCACCCGGTACTCCATGCCGTGCACGCGGAGGACATACGGGTGATCGCGATGCACCCGCGAGATGGCACGGATGCCGTGCGGCGACAGGAACTCGCGCTCGTCGAGCATGATCGTCAGCACGCGGCGCAGCTCGTCGCCGTCGAGAATCGCCAGCAGCCGACGCTCGCTATGTCCGGGCGTGCGCATGCAGGCGACCCCGCCCGTCAGGTCCGGCCGGTGGTCGATGAACCATTCGAGGCGCCGGCGGAAGCCTTCGTGTCTGGCTAGCACCTCCGGCTCGAGCGTCTGGACCGCGAGCAGCGGGATCAGCCCCACGAGCGACCGGATCTTCAGGGGCGTGCGCGTGTCGTCGGGCAGATGCAGGACGTCGTAGAAGAAGCCGTCCTCGTCGTTCCAGAGGTCGTGGCCTTCGCCCCCGTGCGCGCGGCCCCCGCTCATGGCGTGCGAGATGTTCAGGAAGTGCTCCCAGAACTTGCTCGCCACGTCCTCGTACGAGGGATCGTGCCGTGCGAGCTCCAGGGCGATGGCGAGCATGTTGAGGGAATACATCGCCATCCAGCTCGTGCCATCGGACTGCTCGAGGTGGCCGCCGGTCGGCAGGGGCGCACCGCGATCGAACACACCGATGTTGTCGAGCCCGAGGAACCCGCCCTGGAAGACGTTCATGCCTTCGGCGTCCTTCCGGTTGACCCACCAGGTGAAGTTCAAGAGCAGCTTATGGAAGACACGCTTGAGGAACGTGATGTCCCCGGTGCCGCGGCGCTTCTGTTCGATCTTGTAGACCCGCCACGCCGCCCAGGCGTGCACGGGCGGGTTGACGTCGCCGAATGCCCACTCGTAGGCGGGCAGCTGGCCGTTCGGGTGCATGTACCACTCGCGCAGGAGCAGCGTCAGCTGGCCCTTGGCAAAATCCGCATCGACCAGTGCCAGCGCTACGCAGTGAAACGCCAGGTCCCACGCCGCGTACCACGGGTACTCCCATTTGTCGGGCATCGAGATGACGTCGGCGTTGTGCAGGTGCGTCCACTCGTGGTTCCGACCCCGTCGGCGGCCTGCGTCCGGCGCGGGCTGGGCGGGGTCGCCCGCCAGCCAGTCCTTCACGACGTAGTGGTAATACTGCTTGGACCACAGGAGCCCGGCGAGGGCTTGCCGGGCGACGGCCCTGGCATCGTCGGACAGCGCGTGTGGAATCACGGTCTCGTAGAAGGCGTCCGCCTCGGCCTGCCTGGCGGCGAAGACATCGTCGAACGGCCCGAACGGTTCGCTGTGGGTTGGCGCGTCTTCGTTCAGCCGCAGGCGCAGTGTGGCCGTGCCGCCCGCGGGTATGGTGACGGCGTCGGCGCGGCCCTCGACGACATAGCGGTGGAAGGCGTCCTTGGTGAACCGCGCGCCGTTGTCGTAGCCGAAGACCGCCTGCGTGTTCGTGTCGTTCTCGGTGAAGAGCAGCTCCGGTTGCTGGCCCTCGATGGCGTCGCAGTGTAGGTAGCGCCGGCCGTATTTCGGCTCGTCGAGCGCGACGGCGGCATGCGGGCCGGCGGCGCGGGCGAGCGAGGGCGGACGCGGGTTCGCGAACCAGGACCACGTGTTGCGGAACCAGATCGTGGGGAGGAGGTCGAGGCTCGCCGCCGCCGGGCCTCTGTTCGTGACGGTGATGCGCACGAAGATGTCGTCGGGTGACGCCTTCGCGTACTCGACGGCGACATCGAAGTAGCGGTGGCCCTCGAAGACACCCGTGTCGATGAGCTCGTACTCGGGCTGACCCTTGCCGCGCCGACGATTCTCCTCGACGAGATCCGCGTAGGGGCATGCCGCCTGCGGGTACTTGTACCGGTATTTCATGTACGAGTGCGTCGGCGTGCTGTCCACGTAGAAGTAGTACTCCTTGACGTCCTCGCCGTGGTTGCCCTCGGTGCCGGTGAGCCCGAACAGGCGCTCCTTCAGGATCGGATCCTGGCGATTCCACAGCGCCAGGGCAAAGCAGATCCGCTGGTGCCGGTCGGAGATGCCGGCGAGGCCATCCTCGTTCCAGCGGTAGGCCCGTGACCGCGCATGGTCGTGCGGGAAGTAGTCCCAGGCGGTGCCCCCCGGGCTGTAGTCTTCGCGGACGCTGCCCCAGGCCCGTTCGCTGACGTAGGGCCCCCAGCGCTTCCAGTGGCGGGCCCGCTGGCGGTCTTCCTCGAGGCGGCGGGCTTCGGCGGTTATGTCCATAGCACTTCGTTGGATGCCGTCGTGCCAGCGGCGTTTCGGGGGCACGGCGAAACCTCCGCGGCGCCCGGTCATCTAAGCCGGCATGAACAACTTTCACCACCTCTCACGCAGCCAGACCGTCGTGAGCTGGGTGCTGCAGCTGACCGTGGCGGGCATCCTGCTCCAGACGCTGTTCTTCAAGTTCACCGGCGCCGAGGAGTCGGTCTACATCTTCAGCCGTTTGGGCGCCGAGCCCTGGGGCCGGCTTGGTTCGGGCGTGGTCGAACTCGTCGCCTCGATCCTGCTGCTCGTGCCCATGTGTGCCCCCTTGGGCGCGCTCCTGACGATGGGGGTGATGGCCGGCGCGATCGTGAGCCATCTCACCATTCTCGGCGTCGAGGTCAAAGGTGACGGGGGGCTGCTGTTCGGACTCGCTGTGACGGCGTTTCTCGGCGCCGCGATTGTCGTCCTGATTCGCCGCGCGGCACTGCCCGTCGTCGGCCGCTATTTCGAGCTGGCATGATGGGGCGCCCTCTCATCGCGGTGGCGGACGACCCGGGGGGCCTGGCAGCACCCCTTCTGGAACTCGAGCGCCTTGTTGACGCGCTCGTCAGCGTCATCATGGCCGCGCCCCCCGGCGCCTACGTGGCGCGGCCCTTTGCTGCGGCGTCTGGCTCGATTGGCGAGCACGTCCGCCACGCGATCGACCACATCGGCGCGCTCGTCGGTGGCCGGAGCGCGACGATTCTCTCCTACGACCGGCGCGAGCGCGGCGGGGCGGTCGAGTGGGATCCCGGCGCGGCGCTGCGGCAGCTGTGCCGCGTGAAGGCCGCGCTCGCTCAGTGGGCCGCGCAGGCCGTCGATGCGCCCATCCAGGTCGTCTCGCAGGTCTCGCCGTCCGGTGCGGTCGTGACTGGGTGGTCCACGGTGGCGCGCGAGTTGGCGTTCGTCATCAGCCATACCATTCATCACCAGGCCCTCATCGCCCTTCTTCTCGAGGCGCAGGGTCTCGTCGCGCCAGATCGGTTCGGCTACGCACCATCGACGCCGGCCGCCACCGCGTGAGCGCCGCCCCATGTGCACCGTGACCATCGTGCCCCGGAAGGGTGACGGCTTCAGGCTCGTGTGCAACCGCGACGAGCGGCGCACGCGCCCGCCGGCATTGGCGCCACGCGCGCATCGCCTGCGCCGGTTGACGGCGACGTTTCCTGTCGATCCGCTCGCCGGCGGCACCTGGATTGGCGTCAACGCCCGTGGCCTGGCGATGGCGATCCTCAACCGAAACGTCGCTGCCGACGGACACCGGGCTTTGTCAGGTCCGCTGCGCACGAGCCGCAGCACGATCATTCCGGCTCTGCTCGACTACGGCACGCTCGAGGAAGCGCTCGCCGTGGGCCGGACACTCGCGCCGTCGCGTTTTGCGCCGTTCCGGCTCGTCGCCGTGCAGGGGTCGCGCGTCAGCGCGATCGTCAGCGACGGCCGGGCGCTGTCCTCTAACCACTGGGCCATCGACCGGCCGCTCCTCTTCACGTCCTCGTCGCTCGGCGACGCGCTGGTTGACGCGCCGCGCCGGCGCGCCTTCGCGGGCCTCGTCCTCCAAAGCCGCGACGCGTGGCTCGGTGGCCAGGCGCTATTCCACCGCGCACGCTCGCCCGAGCAGCCCGAGCTGGGTGTGGTGATGTGCCGCCAGGACGCGGCAACGGTCAGCCGCACCGTGGTGGACGTGGACGGCGAGGCCATCGCTGTCGAGTACGAGCCGATCCCGCTGCGCGACCACTCGGTGCCGCCGAGATCGTCGTCGGAAGCGGTGGCGGCGGTGGTGACGTGACCACGCCCCTCGTGTATCTCGCGCTCGCGGTGGGCACGTTTGCCTCCGAGGATCTGACGTGCCTCGCCGCGGGAACACTCGTCCAGCAAGGGGCGCTCGACGCGGTGCCCGCGGTCCTCTGGTGCACGCTCGGCATCTTCGTCGGGGACGTCGGGCTCTGGGGCGTCGGGCGCATCTGGGGGGCGGCGGCCCGCCAGTGGGGGTGGGTGGCGCGGCATCTCGACGGTGACAGTGGCCGGGACGCCGGTCGCTGGCTCGCGCGCCATGGCGCGTCGGCTATCGTCGGCAGTCGGTTCCTGCCAGGCACGCGCCTGCCTCTGTATGTAAGCGCCGGCGTGCTGCGGATGCCGGCCGGCGTGTTTGCGTGGTGGGCCCTTGTCGGCGCCCTGGTGTGGACGCCTGTGCTCGTGCTGGGGGCGGCGGGCGTCGGCGCGCAGGCGACCGCGCGAGTGCTGCCAGGCGCTCGACAGATGTGGGCCGCGCCGCTTGTGACCGTCGCGTCGGCGCTCCTGCTGATGAATCTCGGACGGACACTCGCCTCGGCGTCCGTGCGGGTGCGGCTCGCGGCACGGTTCGCCCGGTGGTCCAGGTGGGAGTTCTGGCCGATGTGGCTCTTCTACGCGCCGGTGGCGCTCTGGGTCGGGCTGTTGGCGCTGCGGCACCGCGGTCTATCGACGATGACCGCCTCCAATCCGGGTATGCCGGACGGCGGGACCGTCGGCGAATCGAAGGCCGACATCCTTGCGCGCCTGCCGGCGCAGTGGATCATCCCGTTTGTGTCCGTGGCCCCGGGCGCCGCGGCGGACCGGAGGCGCGTGGTCGTTGACGAGATGCGCCGGGCCGGGTGGAACTTCCCGATCGTGCTGAAGCCGGATGTCGGCCAGCGTGGCGTGGGCGTGCGCCTGGCGCGGACGGCGGCGGATGTCGAGGGCTACCTCGCGGAGCACCACGCGCGGGTCCTTGCGCAGCCGTACCACGAGGGGCCCTGGGAGGCCGGCGTCTTCTACTACCGGATGCCCGGCGCGCCGCACGGGCGGATTCTTTCGGTGACCGACAAGCACTTTCCTGTCGTGGTCGGCGACGGCCGGTCCACGATCGAGCAGCTGATCTGGGCGCACCCGCGCTACCGGATGCAGGCCGGGACGTTTCTGCGCCGCCACCGTACCAGGCTGCACCAGGTGCTGGCGGCCGGCGAATCGCTCCAACTGACGATCGCGGGCAACCACGCGCAGGGCACGCTGTTTCGTGACGGGCGGCATCTCGCGACCCCGGCGCTCAGCCGCCGGATCGACGAAATCGCGCGCGCCTACCCCGGGTTCTTCATCGGCCGCTTCGACATCCGCTACCGGGACGTCGAGGCGTTCAAGGCGGGGCGCGATCTGGCCATCGTCGAATTGAACGGCGCGACGGCGGAGTCCACCAACATCTACGATCCGGACACGTTGCTGCTCGACGCCTACCGTCAACTCTTCCACCAGTGGTCGCTCGTGTTCGCGATTGGCGCGGTCAATCGCAAGCGGGGCGCGCCCCTCAGCTCGCTCCCGCGGCTCGCCGCGCTGATGCGTGCCCACCTCGCGGCCCCTATCGTGTTCGCGACCTCGGACTGATCGGGTCGGACGGCGCCGTCGGTGCCCGTGGCTGGGGCGCCATGAGCCTGTGGCCCCGTGCACCAACCGCACACAACCCGTCAGCATGACTGGCCAAGCGTCCGGTCGCAGAGCATGGCGCCGACGACATCAGTCCGTGCCACGCCGTCGCAGCGGAGGAACGCTCGCAACGCGGGTTCGCGCCGGACGTCGGTGGGGCTCGGCGCTGGTCCGCTACGCGGCGACGGTCGCCGTCGGGTGTGCGTGTGCGGCGAGAAACACCGCGGCGCCGTCGCGGCCCAGATAGCGCGTCAGGATGCTGCGATCGACCGCGGCCAGGTCCACCATCATCAGCGCGTCGAGGGCGTCGGCGAAGTGCGGGTCGATGTTGAACCCGAGCAGTTTCGCGTTCAGCTTGAGGTACTGCCGCAGGAGCACCGGGATCCCCTTGCGGTCGGGTTCGACGGCGGCGACCAGCCGGTTGACGTCGTCGAGGGAACAGGCGACGGGTTCGAGCGCCGACGAAGGCGCCTGCAGGCGCGCGGGTTGCGTGGCCGCGACGAGCTCCGCGAGCGCGTCGTCGCGGTGGTTCTGCCGCAGAAAGTGCATGAGCAGTTGTTGCGACTGGTCCGAATAGCGCGCGCTGACGCTGACGGTGCCAAAAAGGACGCGGTACTGCGGGTTCCGGACCACGAAGCGGCCGATGCCCTTCCATAGGGAGAGCAGGGCGCTGTAGCCGCGCTGGTAGGCCGGGCTGACAAACGAGCGGCCGAGCTCGAGGGCCGGCGACAGGCGGTCGGTCAGCCGGCGGTCGTAGTGGAACAAGGTCCGCGTGTAGAGCCCCTCGAGGCCGTGACTGGCGACGATGTGATCCGTCCGTCCGATTCGGTACGCGCCGACGACTGCGCGGCGTCGGTGATCCCACGCGAAGAGGTGCAGGTAGTGGCCGTCGAACGTATCGAGATCCGTTTCGCGGCCGGTGCCTTCCCCCGCGGCCCGAAAGGCCAGTTCCCGGAGCCGGCCGATTTCCCTCAACGTCCGCGGGATGGCGGACGACGGCGCACAGAAGACACGGTAAGCGCCCTCATCGAGGAGGTGGGCATCCGGGGCCAGCGCGTCGATTTCCGCTTCGATCTGGCGATCGGGGACGGCGTCGGCGAGCGGCAGGGGGCGCGCGGCCGCGACCGCGCGTTGCATGCGGGCCGTGATGTCCTTGGCAGTCGCGCCGTCCGCGGCGAGGTCCACGGCGGCCACCGCGCGTCCGACGTGCACACGCACGCGGGACCCGCGCTTGGCGAGCAGTTCGCGGGGTAGGAGCGCGGTGCGGAGCGCGGGATGGACGCGCCCCGCTGCGTAGAACCAGCGGCTGTTGGCGCCGTCGATGCAAATAGGCACGACCGCCGCATGGGAAGTGCGCACGAGCCGTCCCACGGTCGATCGCCACGGCGAATCCACGCGCGTGCCGCCCGGGCCGCGTCGGTACGCGACTTCGCCCGCAGGGAAGACCACGAGCGCGCGGCCCTGGGCGAGCCACGCGTAGGCCGCACGCAGCCCCGCGTGGCTCCGTGCGGCGGCCGTCGGCCCGCCGAAGGGATCGACAAAGAAGCAGAGATCCCCGAGCTCGGGAATTCGCTCGAGGACACGGTTAGCGAGGAGGCGCACGTCGGGCCGTCGCTGGCGCACGAGGTCGGCCACCACGAGCCCATCGAGGACGCCGTGGGGATGGTTCGCGGCGATCACGAGAGGGCCGGTGGGTGGCAGGGCTGCCACGGCCGCCGGGTCGCAGTCGATGTCGATGCCCAACGCTCGCAGGACCCGCGCCTCGAAGGTGCCGTCCCGGCCGGGTTGGACGGCCGCGTAGGCGGCACCGCAGGCCTCCAGCCCCAGCAGGCGTTCCAGCCACGGGCGGTCCAGCGAAAACGGATCGTTCGACATGCGGTGTCGATGGTTGGATGCCGCCAGGGTCAGACGGTTGCGGGCGGCGCGTCCAGTTGGCGACGGAGCAGGGTGGAGAGGGCTTGGCGCGCCCGGTGCAGCCGCACTTTCACGGCGGTCGGCGTCATGCCGAGCATCTGGCCCACTTCCTGCGTCGAGAGTTCCTCGATGTCCCGCAGGACGAGCACCGTGCGGTAGTTGTCCGGGAGCTGGTCGATACAAGCGCGCACGGTCCGGCA
>JBEQUD010000141.1:0-6730 GCA_040349235.1 Acidobacteriota bacterium | reverse complement strand
AAGCCCAAGCGCCTGTTCGTACCAGATTTCGTTCGACAGGAGATTGTCCGACCGGAAATGTCCATCGGGCTCGGACAGGTCCGACACCAGCGTCCAGAAGGCGCGGTCCGTCAACCGGCTCGGAAACTTTCCGGCGGCGTTGGCGGGGGCCGGCCAGACGTCGAGGCTCGCCCACAGCAGCACGCACGCCAGCACCACGGTGCGGAGCGTCGGCCGGGCGGTCACGGGGCCGCCTCTCCGACCCGCTGCAGAAACGAGACGATAGCGGGGTTGACGAGATCTGGCTGTTCCAGGTGCGGGAGGTGGCCGGCGTCGTCAACCGCGAGCAGGTGTGCGCGCGGCATGCGCTGCAGCAGCGCCGTGCTGAATTCGAACGGCACGCTCTGGTCCTGTTTGCCCCAGACGACGAAGATCGGCCGGTCGTGTGTGCCGACCCGTTCGATCTCGGCCCGCTGATCGACGGCGGCGTTGCTGACGATTTCCGACAGCCGCGCACGCCGGAAGCCGCGGTACTGTACCTGCTCCCTGTAGCGGGCCGACCAGTCTGGAAACCGTTCGGGATGGCGGAAGTCCTTGGCCTGCGCGTCCGCCCACCAGCGCTCGTCCACCAGGCCGGCGAACAGATTCCAGGCCACGGGGACGCTCGCCAGTGGGGGAAGGGCGCCGGGCGTCCGGAACGCCGGGTCGATATACACGAGCGATCGAACCCGGGCGGGGTAGGCGTCCGCCACGCTGGTCACGACCGACCCGCCAAACGAGAGCCCGACGAGGTCGTATGCCCCCGTCACGTGCAGCGCATCGAGCAGGCCGGCCAGTTGACGGACGTAGAGCCCCTGCGTGTACGCCACATCGGGGCGGTCGGAGAACCCCCGGCCATAGTAGTCGTAGCGCAGGACGCGAAACCCTGCGCCGCTCAGTGCCGCGGCGGTCGGATCCCAGATGTAGTAAGGGACGCTGAACCCTGCGGCGAGCACCACGAGGCGGCCCGTGTCCGGGCCCGACAGCTCGTAGTGCGTGTAGCCGTCGGGAAGCTGCACGAATCGTCCGGGTGCGCGCTGGCGTACGGCATCCGTCAGGTCGAGTTGCTCGGGGTCGGCGAGCCGATACACTGCGACCGGAACAGCGACGAGCAGCGCGACGACGAGAACGGGGACGGCCCAGCGGAGTGCGCGAGTAATGGCCTAAGGAGGCTAGCACGGATGGCCGGGTTCGGGATATGCTCGAAATCATGAGTGATTCGCGTCGAACGCAGGCATGGACGGCTGCCATTGGGGTGGCGGCACTGGTGTGGACGATGGGTGCGGCGGCTGGCCCGGTCGCGGTCGTGACCGCGGCGCGTGCGCAGGCCCCCGCTGCCGCGTCCGTGTGGAGCGGCGTCTACACCGAGGCCCAGGCCGCCCGCGGGATGGCCATCTACAAGCAGCGCTGCATCAGCTGCCACGGCGACAAGCTCGACGGGGGCATGGGGCCGTCGATTGCGGGGCCGGACTTCATGGCCGAATGGCAGGGGCGTTCGGCGAGCGACCTGTTCGAGCGCACGCAGCTGACCATGCCGCTCGACGACCCGGGCAAGCTGACGCCGAAAGAGGTCGCGGACCTGCTGGCCTACGTCTTCAGCGTCAACACGTTCCCGGCCGGACAGGCCGAACTGCCCGCGGACCGCGATGCCCTGGCCCCCATCCGCATCCAGGCATCGAAGTAGTGTTCCGACCGACCGACGACCTACGCATCACCGAAGTCCGCCCGCTCGTGGCCCCGGCCGTACTGCTCGAGGAGATTCCCATCACGGAGCGGGCGTCCCACGTGGTTTCGGATGCCCGCCACGCGATCGGCAGCGTCCTGCAGGGACGCGACGACCGGCTCGTGGTCGTCGTGGGGCCCTGCTCGATCCACGATACGAAGGCCGCGCTCGACTACGCCGAGCGGCTGGAGCGCCTCGCCCAGCGCTACGCAGGCCATCTGCTGCTCGTGATGCGCATGTATTTCGAGAAGCCGCGGACCTCCATCGGCTGGAAGGGCCTCATCAACGATCCCGATCTCGACGAGAGCTACCACATCAACAAGGGTCTTCGTCTGGCGCGTCGCCTGTTGCTCGAGGTGAACAACATGGGGCTGCCCACGGGATCCGAGTTTCTCGACACGCAGATTCCGCAGCACATCGCCGACCTGACGTCCTGGGTGGCCATCGGCGCACGAACGGCCGAAAGCCAGGTCCACCGCGAATTGGCCTCGGGCCTCTCCATGCCCGTGGGCTTCAAGAACAGCACCGACGGCAACACGCAGACCGCCGTTGACGCGGTGTTGACGGCCCGGTCGCCCCACTGGTTTCCCTCGGTCACCAAGCACGGCGTGTCCGCCATTTTCCAGACCTCCGGCAACGACGTGTGCCACGTCATCCTGCGCGGCGGCACGGGGACGGGCCCCAACTACAGCGCGGCCGATGTCGCGCAGGTCTGCGCGAAGCTTGCGGCCAAGGGCTTGCCGGCCTCGGTGATGATCGACTGCTCGCACGGCAACAGCCACAAGGACCACCGGCGGCAGGCCGAGGTCGCCGAGGCCATCTGCCACGACGTGGCGGCCGGATCGTGGCAGGTCTTCGGCGCGATGCTCGAGAGCCACCTCGTGGAAGGGCGCCAGAACTATGTGCCCGGGCAGGCTGCCGTCTACGGACAGAGCATCACCGACGCGTGCATTTCGCTCGAGCAGACCGAGCCCCTCCTCGACGATCTGGCCCGAGCCCAGCAGGCTCGCGGCCCGCGCTGACCGTTCGCGCTATGCTTGCCGTGTCCGCTTCGCGGCATGGTGCCCATCCCTTCGGCGCATCGTCAGCACGGCCTTCTCGCGACCCTGGCGGTCGCGCTGTGTCTCGGTGCGGCCGTGCTCGCCCAGCGCCAAGGCGGCATCATCTGGCTGCGAGGCTTCCGCGGCCCCGTGCGGGTGTCTCCGAACATTCCCTATGACGGACGCTTCACGTTCGTCCGCGTGAACTACGAGAGCGCACCGGGCGGCTACTGGTACCGCGGCCTGCCGGCATGGGCGCACGGCTATCCGATCGCCGAACGGAACCTGATGCGGATCATGAACGAGATCAGCTATCTCGGCGCGCACGACGACGACATCAACACCCTCGCTCTCGACGATCCCGAACTGCTGAAGTACCCGATTGCCTACATCATCGAGGTGAGCTGGTGGACGATGACGGACCGCGAAGGGGCCGCGCTCCGGGCCTACCTCCAGAAGGGCGGCTTCGTCATCGTGGACGACTTCAAGGCAGAAGGGGATTTCGGCAGCCCGGGCTGGCCCGCCTTCGAGGCCAACATGCAGCGGGTCCTGCCGGGCGCGAAGTTCCTGGAGATGGAACCGACCCACCCGGTGTTCCA
Organism: Acidobacteriota bacterium; assembly: GCA_040349235.1. GTDB lineage: Bacteria > Acidobacteriota > Vicinamibacteria > Vicinamibacterales > CAVVIG01 > JBEQUD01. The sequence goes on along the minus strand of JBEQUD010000141.1, from coordinate 3,350 downwards.
CACCTTCTACGAGATTCACGCCCTGGATCACTTTCCCCAGGCCTACAACTCAGGCCAGCCCAGCTTCCGGGGGCTGTTCGAAGACAACGACCCGGCCAAGCGGCTGCAGATGATCGTGAACTACAACACCGACATCTCGCAGTATTGGGAATGGTCGGGCCGCGGGCTGCGGCCGTTCGGCGAGACGAACGAAGCGTACAAGCTCGGCGTGAACTACATCATTTATGGCCTGACGCACTGACGGCGCAGTCGCGGCAGGCATCGAGCTGCTGCTCGACGGCCGCGTCGGGCCCTTTGGCGCGGCCGGGCTGGTGGGCCGGGTCGTACTGCCGGCGGTTGGCCTCGGTCCACGCCGCGAGGCGCTGCCGCAGCTCCGCGCAGCGCTCGGGGTAGGCTCTGGCGACGTTGTGCTGCTCGTCGGGATCGCTCTCGACGTCGAACAGCTCGTCGGTCCCCTCCCGCAGATCGAGGATGTACTTCCACCGCCCGTCGCGGACGCCCAGCGTGAACTGATCCTCGGCGACGTAGAAGTACGCCCGCGGGGGATGGCGCGCGTCGAAGAGGCTGCGGCCCTGCCAGTCGGCGGCCGCCGGGACGCCGGCCAGTTCCGCGATGGTCGGTGCGAGATCGACCTGGCTCCCGATATTCGACAGGCGGGTGGCCGTCCGGTAGCGGCGCGGGTACCAGAACATCAGCGGCACGTGGACGTCCTCCTCGTACACGGTCCGACCCTGGATGTAGGTGTTGTGCGGATAGCCAAAGGCCTGCCCGTGGTCCCCGACGACGACGACCATCGTGTCCTCGTCGAGCCCGAGGTGACGGATGGTGTCGAAGGGCCGCCCGATCTGACGGTCCGTCTCGTGCAGCACGTTCAGATACCGGCCCAGCTCGTACTGGTCGGGCACCGGCTCGTGCTCCATCGTGAGGGTCGGCGCGCCGGGCGTCGGCTCGTAGGGATGGTGGGTCTGCGTCGTCCATCCCATCAAGAAGAAGGGACGGTTCGGATCGCGGGTGATGTACTCGATCATGCTGTCCACCATGCAGCGGTCCTCGACGCCCCAGGACGAAATGAGGTCGGTACAGGCCAGCTGGTGGTAGTCCCGCAGTTCGCCGAAGCCGCGCGGCTTCAGGAAGGCGCCCCATCCGGCCCAGCTCAGATCGCTCGGCGTGATGAACGCGGTGCGATACCCGCGATCGCGGAAGACCGCCGCGAGCGACGTGCCCGGCAGTTGGGGGTACTCTTCGGTGATGTCGCGGAACCCGAGCTTCGGGTACGCGGAGACGAGCATCGCGACGAGCGCATTCGAGCTCCGCCCGATGTGCGCGTAGAAATTGTCCAGGACGAGCGCGTGCGCGGATTCGCGACGGAGGACGGGTGTCGATTCGTAGACGCCGCCGTTCAGGGTCGTCCACCGCGCTGCGACCGATTCGAGGACGAGCACGATGACGTTCGGCGGCCGGTGTGTGGGTGGGCGGCGCGTCCGGCCGGTGTAGATGCGCCGCAGGACGACAGCCGGCGAGGGTGCGCGCACACCGAGTGGCTCGAAATCCTGGAGATTGGCGACCGGAAACCGGTCGGCGAGACGCACCGTGCCCTCGCCGGTGACGACCTGCCACCAGGACGAGATGAGCACCCACTGGGGGTTCTCGGCGATACGCCGATCCTGGCGTGTGGTCCACCCGGTGGAGAAGCCGTACGCACCGAGCACGATCCAGGCGCCGAGCGACACGAACGCCATGCCGGGCGGCCGATGGGGCGGGCCGCCGCCGGAGGGCACCAGCCGCACGGTGGCCTCGACCAGGGCGACGTAGCCGAGTGGCAGCACGACGAGCGCCGCGATGACGCGCGGCGTCAGGTGCGCGGAGACCGAGGAGCTGAGCATCCGCACGTTGCCGACGAGGGCGAGCAGCGGATAGGTGAGAAAGCCGCCGAACACCCCGAAGACGAGCACGTTGGTGATCGCGTATACGCAGGAGAGCGACGCGAAGGCGATGACCGTGGCCACCGCGGCGCGCCGCGCCAGCGTGCGGCGTCCGGCCATGGCGAGGAGGGCGCGTCCGCACACCCAGACGACGCCGGCGAAGAGCACGTCCACGTAGGAAATGGCCGCGAGCGACCGCACGTAGTTGCCGCTGTCGCCGAAGGCGCGTGCGGGCGGCACGCCAAGGTAGTACGCCTTGACGCCGACGAGCACGATGGCCAGCCAGCACGCCGCCCAGAACACACGACGGATCACAGGGCCATTGTAACGAGAAAGTAAATCAGGCCGCGGCCGGGGATGACGGCTAGAGCGCGCTGGCGCCGGCCTGCGCGCACTGGGCGTCCTGCTCGGGCAGTGCACCGGAGACGCCGAGGCCGCCGACGATCCGTCCATCCACGATCAACGGCAGGCCGCCGTCGATCGGGCACGCGCCTGGGATGCCGAGCGCCCGCAGCCCCGCGCCACCACCCGCGACGTTGTCCTGGAAGGCCTTCGTGGGACGCTTGAAGAGCGCGGCAGAACGCGCCTTCTCGATCGCGACGACGGGGCTCCCGTGCTGTGTGTCGTCGATCTTCTCGAAGTAGACGAGCGTCCCATTCGGATCGGTGACCGCCGCCGCCATGGCCCACTGGTGGGCCCGTGCCTCGGCGAGGGCGGCCGCGGCGACTATCTTTGCCTGCGCGGTGGAAATGGGAGGTCCGTACGGCGGGGCCATGGCCGATCAGTTCTTCTTCGCGGCCTGCCTCTTCGCCCAGTACGCCTTCATGCGGGCGGCGGCGGCCCTGCGCTGCGCGGGCGTCCAACCGCGCTGGCCGGGCGTGCGCGCCGCGCGATCGGCCCCCTGCTTCAGCAGGAAGTTCACCGGCAGCTCGTCGCGATCGATGCTCTTGCGTAGATTGGGGAACAGGTTGGTGAGCAGCTTGACTTCATTGAGCAGGTCCTGCAGCCGGGCTTCGGCTCCGCGCTTGGCCAACTCGTAGACGTGAGGATTTTCTTTGGTCTTCAACACAGTTATCTCCTATCTCCTATCTCCAGTGCATGGGCGCCGCATCACTGGGTGGGCGCCGCATCCGTTGCGGCTCTGGTCAATGCGCCCGGCTAGCGTGCGCCGTCTATGCGGAGACGGGCGAGCCGCAGTACTTGTCGAACGCGGTGGTCAGTTCCTTCGCGATGTCCTCGGCGCGGCGGTTCTCGATCTGGCTGCGCTCGAGCATGTAGACCAGTTTGCCGTTGCGGAGGAGCCCGATGGAGGGCGACGAGGGCGGGTAGCCGGTGAAGTAGTCGCGCGCGCGCGTGGTTGCCTCGACGTCCGCGCCGGCGAAGACCGTCGCGACGACATCGGGCCGCACCGCGTGGCCGAGTGCCATG
>JBEQUD010000138.1:0-4182 GCA_040349235.1 Acidobacteriota bacterium | reverse complement strand
GCGTTCCGGTATTTTCGCTACTCACAGGCATCGCAAAACGTCTTTGACGCTTACCGGAGCATGTTTCTAGCGCTTGAGGCGGCGCTGGATCATCTTGATCCCAAACGGCAAGGAGATTCCGAGAAAGACTGGCTGCGGCGTGCCCTGGGGAGCGCCGTGCGACGGGGCATCGACCTTTCCGGCTTCGTCGCGTCCTCGAGCAAGGATCCAGTGGAGGGCTTCATCGATGCACACTACGCAGCTGTTCGCTGCCCGGTGTTCCATGCCAAAGCGGCTGCAGGCCACGTCCTCAGACCGGGAAGTCTCCGCGATCACGATACCGTCTTGAATCAGCTGCTGGCGATGCAGAAGCTCGTCGAGCACCTGATGAAATCCGTCTTTCTGGCGAAGCTCCCCCAAGGAGGGTTTTATCACGCCGGCTTCGGACACTTGCTCGCCGAGCTCGCGCCAATGATGGGCCTGCTCGTTTGTGTGGTCGACTGCCCAACGATCGATCAGCTCAACGTCAAGGAAGACAATCTCCCTGACGGCGAAGGCCTGCCTCTTCGGTTTGAAGGACGGACTTCCGGAATGACCGACGAATGGACATTCTCGTGCGAGATGAAGTGCGCTGCATTGGGGTTCGACAGAATTCAATCGCTACGAGTTTTTGCGGCACCGAACAACCACATCTTCCTTGGCCCGATCGCGGATAAATTCAACCGCACGTTGATCAAGACGGACCTCAACCTGCAAGGGATATCAAAACTCGTCGTGAAGGTCCGGTGCGTCCTGCGAAATATACACGCCCCGCGCCGGGGATTTTCGTCCTGAGCGTTTGGTTAGAGTGCACGGCCCCTACAAGAACTGCTCGAGATCCGGGCATGCATTCGTGTTCTCGTGGGGGAATCTCGTTCGTGTGAAGGCCCCTCCTCTGTTTGACAGGCGTTGCGGCGCGCCGTACGGTGGAGCAATGGAAGTGCCTTTCACGCCAGAGGAAGAAGCACGTCTTGCGCAGGTCGCTCGCACGGCGGGGACTGCGGCGGAGGTCTTGGTGAAGGACGCTGCCTTGCGGCTCCTGGAACAAGATGCGAATTTCCGTGCGGCCGTACGGGAAGGCATTGCGCAAGCTGATCGAGGCCAGTTCATCGAAGAGAGCGAAATGAACGACCGCTTCGAACAGATGCTCCGTGCCTGAAAATGCGTATTACCTCGGAGAGAACCATCCGCAATACCGGGAACTGCGCATCTACCACGCCTCTCAGGCTCGCTGAGACCGACGAAGGCAGCGGTCGTGCCGGATGGCGGCGGCCGTTCGAGCATGCCGGCACACGCCGTCAACGGAAGTCAGTTCGAAGCGATTCCTCGCATCGACTTCGTCCTGCATGATCCGAGTCTCCCAAGTTGCCCCAAGCGGCATCGGCCATGACGGACGGATGGTGAGAGAGCCCGATAGTCGATGCGGAAGTCGGCAGATTCCGAGCGGAGGACTGACTTCCCGGCATGCGAGATGGACGCCGCCAGCCGGCACGACCGATGCCGTGCCCTCAGCGCGAGCGATGTGGACACCGCGCGCGCATCCAACCACGCGCCTCGAGTTGAATGTCGCGATGCTTGATGGTCAGCTGTCGCCGGACTTGGCCCGCGGGTGGGACTTCCGGTACACGGCGAGCAACTGCGTCGCATCGACGTGCGTGTAGCGCTCGGTCGTGCTGAGCCGCGCGTGGCCGAGCAGTTCCTGGATCGCGCGCAGGTCGGCGCCGCGGCCGAGCAGGTGCGTCGCAAACGAATGGCGGAGCGCGTGCGGGCTGATGCCGGTGCGGGCGCTCGAGGCCGCCACATAGCGCCTGACAATCCGGTCGATGCTCCGCGACGTCAGCCGGCCTCCCAGGTAGTTTACGAACAGGGCCTCGCGCGTCCGTTCCCGCAGAGAGCGGCCGCCCGTGAGCGCGCGCTCCGCACTGGCGCCGCGCCCGGGCCCACCCGCGCGTCCCGAGGCGGCAGGCCGCCGGCCCGTGGCGGGCCGCGGCCCCCCGACAAGCGACTCGCGGGCGGCGAGGTACGTCCGAATCGCCGTCACGGTGCTGGTGTTGAACGGGACGATACGCTGCTTGCCACCCTTGCCGAGCACGCGCGCCATCCGTGCGCTCAGGTTCACGTCCTCGAGATCGAGGCCAGCCAGCTCGCTCAGGCGCAGCCCGGACGCGTAGAACAGCTCGAGAATCGCGCGGTCGCGCACGCCGAGCGGGGTTCCGTCGGACGCGGCGGCGAGCAGGGTAGCCATCTCGTCCTCGGAGAGATGCGCCGGCATCCTGACCTCGCGCTTCGGTGTCGCGATGAGCGCACCGGGGTCGTCCTCGATGAGCGCTTCGCGCCGCAGATACCGCAGGAAGGTCCGGACAGCCGCGAGCTTGCGCGCAGACGTTGCGCGCGATTGCCCCTGCTTGTGGATGTCGGCCACGAACGCCCGGATGGCCGTCCGATCGAGCGCGGCGGGCTCGAGGGCGGACACCTTGACCGCGAGCGCCGCCGCCGCGTGCGCCAGAAACTGCGTCAGATCGCTCTCATACGCGCGCACCGTGTGCGCCGACGCGTTGCGATTAAGCCTGAGGAACCGGAGAAAGCTCTTGAGGTGTTCGCGCATCGATCCAGGCCTGCAGGTCGAGCAGCGCGCGCTCGGAAATGGCGTGCTTGCGTGCCGCTTTGCCGCGGGGGGCGTCCGCGAGCGGCGCCATGATCCCGAACGTGATGTTGGACGGCTCGTAGTGGGCGGGGTTCGCGTGCGAGACGTAGTACGCGAGGGCGCCGATGGCCGTCGTGCGGGGCGGCGTGGACAACGGCTCGCCCTTGGCCATCCGTACGGCGTTCACGCCCGCGAGCAGCCCCGACGCCGCCGACTCGACGTACCCCTCGACACCGGACATCTGTCCGGCGAAGAAGACCGTGGGCGCCCGGCGCACCTGCCATGTCTCCATCAACACGGTGGGCCCGTTCACGTAGGTGTTACGGTGGACCATGCCGAACCGGACGAACTCGGCGGACTCGAGGCCGGGGATGAGCCGCAGCACGCGGGCCTGATCGCCCCATTTGATCTGCGTCTGGAAACCGACGAGGCTGAAGTGATCGCCAGCCAGATTGTCCTGGCGCAACTGCACGACCGCATAGGGCGTGCGCCCCGTGCGCGGATCGGTCAGCCCAACGGGTTTCATCGGGCCGAAGCGCAGCGTGTCCACCCCGCGGCGCGCCATCACCTCGATCGGCAGACAGCCCTCGAAGAACTTCTCCTTGTCCAGATCGTGCACGGTGGCCGACTCCGCGTGGGTCAACGCGTCGTAGAAGCGCTCGTACTCGTCCCGGGTGAGCGGGCAGTTCAGGTAGTCGCCTTCGCCGTCGTCCACGCCGCAGGCCGGCCCGGACGGGGCCGGGGCGGCGTGTCCGGTCGGGATGCTGCGGTCCCAGCGCGAGGCGCGAAAGACGCGTGTGCGATCGATGCTGTCGGCGAGCACGATCGGGCTGATGGCGTCGTAGAAATACAGAGAATCGCTGCCGACCAGGCGGGCGATGTCCGCGGACAAGGCCTCAGAGGTGAGCGGTCCGGTCGCCACGATAACCGGGGCCTCCGTGCTCGAGGCCGGAACCGTCTCGACCTCGCCGCGCACGACGGAGATGAGCGGGTGCTCGTGGACGGCGCGCGTCACGGCGTCCGCGAAGCGGTCGCGATCCACGGCGAGCGCGGCGCCCGCCGGCACGCGGCTGTCCTCGGCCGCGCGCATGATCAGCGAGCCGAGGCGACGCATCTCCTCTTTGAGCAGGCCGACCGCGTTGTCGAGTTTGTCGCCGCGCAGCGAATTGCTGCAGACGAGCTCAGCCAGCCTGTCGCTCTTGTGGACGGCAGTCGGCCGTATCGGCCGCATTTCGTGCAGGATGACGGGAAGCCCGCGGGACGCCACCTGCCATGCGGCTTCCGAACCCGCGAGCCCGCCGCCCACGACCCGGATGGCCATCAGCTTGCGCGTTTACGGACAGCCGCCTTCTTACGGGGCGCGGCCTTCTTCGCCTTCTTCAAGGGGGCGGCGGCCACGGCGCCGTCGGCCGGGCGCGCCTTGCGACGCGCACCACCGGACGCCCCTGCCGAACGTCGTCCGCGGCGCGGCGAAGGTGCGGCGCCGCGACGCGCGTCGAGCAGGGCCCGCGCCTCTTCGA
>JBEQUD010000135.1:0-2542 GCA_040349235.1 Acidobacteriota bacterium | reverse complement strand
GAACAGGGCCTTGCCGCGTCCGTCTTCGGCGCGCTTCTGCCGACCGAGCATCCGTTTCTCTACACGCTGTCGGCGACCGTCACAGACGGCGTGGCCCTGGCCAGCGTCGAATCCGCCCTGCTCGAGGCCCTCGACACCGTCCACCGTCACGGCATCACCGACGCCGAGCTCGCGCGCGCCAAGATGCAGCTGAAGGCGCGCCTCGTCTTCGAGACCGACAGCGTCACGAACATCGCGCACCAGCTCGGTTATTTCTCGACCATCGCGACCGTGGAGACGTATACGAACATGCCCTCGCGCATCGCTGCCGTGTCCCTCGACGACGTCGGTCACGCGGCGCGGGCGGTGCTGGCGCCGAGTAACGCCACCATCGGCTGGTTCCAGCCCCAGCCATGAGGCCAGCCGCGACCCCTGCCCAGGGCCCTCTCGCGCCAGCGCCCACGTTTCCGGGCCCTCGAACGTGTTGAACCCGCATAGGGTCGTGCTCGGCAACGGCGTCGTCGTGCTCGCGAAACGAACGCGCATGACGCCCGCGGTGACCATCCACCTCGGGATGCGCGCCGGCACGGTCGGCGACCCGGCCTCCGCCCCAGGCGCGACGTGGCTCTTGTCGCGCGTCCTCGACCGCGGCACCACCAGCCGGTCGTCAGCCGATATCGCCGAAGCGCTGGACAGCCGCGGCGTGACGCTCGAGATCGGGGTGAGTCGCCACCTGCTGTCGGTCGTCTGCACCTGCTTGGCGGAGGATTTCGACCCGCTGTTGTCGATCCTGGCCGACGTCGTCGTGGCGCCCGCATGCCCAGAGGACGAACTCGTCCGGCGCAGGCGCGAGGTGGTGACTGCCATCCGCCAGGACGACGACAACCCCGCGGTGCGCGCCACGGAAGGCTTGATGGCCTTGCTCTATCCGGACGGTCACCCCTACGGGCAGCCGATGAAGGGCGCCGCCGACGTCGTCGAGCGCTTGACCCGGGGGCAGCTTCTCGGCCTGCACGCGGACCGCTTCGCGCCGAGCCAGTTGACGGCCGTTGTCGTGGGCGATCTCGACGTCGCGCATGCATGCGACGCCGTGGACCGCGCGCTTGGCGCGTGGCGCCGGCCGGTTCCGGCCGACATCGCGCTGCCTCCGGTCGTGCCCGCGTCGGGACGCCGCCGCGTGGTCGTCCCGATGATGAACAAGGCGCAGGTGGATATCGCGTACGGCTTCACCGCGATCCGCCGCGCCGACCCCGCGCACGAAGCGTTTCGCCTGATGAACAACGTGTTGGGGCAGTACGCGCTCGGCGGCCGGCTGGGTGACAGCATCCGCGAGCGGCAGGGCATGGCGTACTACGTGTCGAGCGCGCTCGACGCGAACGTCCTCGAAGGGCCGTTGACGATCCGCGCGGGCGTCAGCCCGGACAATGTCGATCGCGCCGTCTCGTCCATCGACGACGAGCTCGCGCACCTGTCCGCCAACGGTGTCACCGCGAAGGAGCTCGACGACTCGCGCCGCTACCTTGTCGGGGCCATGCCGCTGGCGCTCGAGACGAACGCCGCGATCGCGGCGTTTCTGCAGATGGTCGAGTTCCACAGCCTCGGCCTCGACTACGACCTGCGCCTGCCGGACCTGCTCCGCGCCGTGACCCTCGACGAGGTCAACGCCGCCGCGCGCGCCGTGCTCGATCCGTCGCGCGCGACGGTCGTCATTGCGGGGCCCTATCAGACCTGATGATTCGGGCCGTCCTGTTCGACGTGGACTTCACGCTGATTGCGCCCGGACCGATGTTTCGTGGCGAGGGCTACCAGGCCTTCTGCGCGCGCTACGGCATGGTGGTCGATCCGTCGCTGTTCCCGTCGGCGGTGGCGAGCGCGGCGGCGCTGCTCGATGCGCCCGACGACACGCCCTACGACGCGGAGATTTTCGTGGCCTACACGAGGCACATCATCGAACGGATGGGCGGGGCCGGGCCAGCGGTGGACCCCTGCGCGCGCGAGATCTACGCGGAATGGGCCGCCTGCCAGCACTTCGACCTGTATGACGACGTCCCTGGCGCGCTGCGGAACCTGAAGGCGCGCGGCGTGCAGGTTGGCCTGGTGTCGAACTCGCACCGGTGCCTGGCGTCGTTCCAATCGCACTTCGGCCTCGGGGCGCTGGTCGATGCCGCGATTTCCTCGCCGGACCACGGGTTCATGAAACCGCATCCAACCATCTTCGCCGCGGCGCTCGAACTGATGGATGTGGCGCCCGCCGACGCGCTGATGGTGGGCGACAGCGTCAGGCAGGACATCGATGGCGCGCAGGCCGCGGGCATGCGCGCCGTGCTGCTGCACCGGGCCGAATCCGCGCACCCGCAGTCGGCCGCGCTGGCCGCGCGTGGGGTGCCGACCATCCGTTCGCTCGCCGAGCTCGCGGGCGTTCTCGAGGGGTGACCCGCGAGGCCTGGCCGCCGAACGTGTAACCCACGAGGGGTGCCCCCCTGCGCCGGGGCCGTCCTACCAGACGACGCGGACCGGATACTGGGCGATCAAGGGGTCTGGCGTGACGATGGCCAAGCCCCCC
>JBEQUD010000118.1:0-2300 GCA_040349235.1 Acidobacteriota bacterium | reverse complement strand
CCCGACGTCCTCGAGCAGATCCGGCTGCTGTCGAACATGGACGAGCCGCAGGGTACGCTCCTGCAGATCGTGCTGGTCGGCCAGACCGATCTGGACGCGCTTCTGGCCCGTCCGGACCTGCGGCAGCTGCACCAACGCGTCTCGCGTCATCTGCGGATGAGGCCCCTCGACGCGCACGAGGTCGAGCAGTACATCGAGCACCGGCTCGCGAAGGCCCGCGGCGGGGCCGACGCCTCGACAGCCATGGCGCCCGGAAGACTCGAGCTGGAGCAGGCGCTGGCCGGATCGCCGTGGGCGACGACCGACGTGGACTTCACGCCGGACGCGATGGCGGCCGTGGCCACGCTCTCGGCGGGCCTGCCGCGCGTCATCAATCTCGTGTGCGATCGTGCCCTCGAGGCGGCCTATGCCGCGCGCCTGCGCACGATCGATCGCGGGTTGGTGAATGTTGCCGCCGTCGCGCTCGGGCTGCCAGAAGCGGCACCGCCGCGCTCCGCGATCGATGCGTTCGCTCTGGAGCCGGCGCTGCCCCCGGCTGTGGATAGCCTCCTGCACGCGCGCTCGTCCGTGCCGGACGACGACCCCGCCCTGTCCGTGCGATTCGCGGACGAGGCGCGGTCCCTGCTCCCCGATGCGCCCGGCACGCCGGCGCCGCCACCGCGGGGGCGAAAGGTGCTGGCGTTGCTCGCGGCAACGGGTGTGGCCGGCCTCGCGGTCTGGATGGGCATCCGCGCGGGGCACACATCGCCAGGAGCGGTGTCGTCGCCCGCTCCAGCCGTTCGAGGCGCCGCGGTCGCCGCGGCCCCGGCGGCGCCGCCGGAATCACAGGCGCTCGCACCCGCGCCGTCGCCTCCCGGAGGCGCACCAGTTGGCACGGTCCCGCCGCCCCATCCGCCGCCCGCCGCAGCGCCTCCAGCGGCGGCCGCGCCTCCGCCACTGCCTCAGGTGGCGGCGTCGCCCGCGCCACCGCCCGCACCCGCGGCGGACGAGCGCGCAGAGATTATCGTCGCGTCGTTTCGCACGGAGTCGCGCGCGACGGCCGTGGCGGCCGGTGTGTCCGCGCTGGGATTGCCCGTTCGCCAGCGGGCGTCGGATGGATGGCAGCAGGTGGTCGCTGGGCCGTTCGCATCGCGGGCCGAGGCCAGGGACGCCCAGCAGCGGCTGGACCAGGCCGGATTCGGCGGCACGCACATCGGGCTGGTGCGCCCCGCGACCCGCGCGCCTGACGCGCCCCCAAGCGCGCCCTGACAACGAGCGAGGCAACCGTGCGAAGCCGTTGGCCTCTCGCGCTCGTCGTCCTCGGTGTCGCGCTCGCGTCGGTCCGCTGCGCGCGTGACATGGACGCGACGACACGCCGCTGGTGGTCGCACGTCGAAATCCTCGCGAGCGATCGGATGGAGGGCCGCGACACGGGCAGCGAGGGCTACCGACGCGCGGGCCGTTACGTTGTCGAGCAGTTCGTGCGGGCCGGCCTGAAGCCCGCGGGCGAGATCGGTTATTACCAACCGGTCCCCTTGCGCGCGTGGCGCCTGCGCGCCGACAGGTCCGCGGTTGAACTCTTCGGGCCGGATGGTCCGCGCCCGCTCCGCCTCTTCCACGACGTCACGATTTCGGTGGGCGCGGCGTTGCCCGTGCGGGTGGATGCCGGCCTCGTGTTCGTCGGCGCGCCCGAAGATGTCGGCGCGGTGGACGTCGCGGGGAAGATCGTCGTGCAGTTTGCGCCGCCGCGTTTTCTCGCTGGCGCGCAGTCGCCGGTCGTGGCAGTCCTGCCACCAGGGGCGGCCGGGTTGCTCTGGATCGAGAGCACGGAAGGCCCTGAACCCCGAATCTGGCCGGCCCCGTATGCGGTGACGATGACGCTGGCCGAATCGAGTCCCGTGCGCGAGACGGCGGGGGCGCTGGACATCAGGCTGAATCCGGCGTCCGCGGCGCCGCTGTTCGACGGATCGGGCCACACGTTCGAGGACCTGGCGGCACGCGCTGCCCGCCACGAGCCTCTCCCGAACCTCGCGCTGCGCTCGCGCCTGCGGGCGACGTTCGTGACGGAGGGCGCCGAGCTGACCTCGGACAACATCGTCGCCGCACTGCCAGGGAGCGATCCCGAGCAGGCGCTGGACTATGTCGTCGTGTCGGCCCATCTCGACGGGTACGGCCGGGGGACGCCGCGCGCCGGCGACGGTGTGTACAACGGCGCGCTCGACAACGCGGGTTCCGTCGCGACCGTGATCGGCCTCGCCGAACGCCTCGAGCGCACCCGGCCGCGGCGGTCGGTGCTGTTTCCCGTCACCACGGGCGAAGAG
>JBEQUD010000104.1:0-11868 GCA_040349235.1 Acidobacteriota bacterium | reverse complement strand
GGAAGATTTCCCGATAGCCCTGGGTGCCGACGGTCGCGGCGTCGAGGCTGAACATGCCGGTGAAGGTGAATCGGCCGTGCGCGGTGGTGCGGGCAGCCATGCCCATCCACCAGTTCGGCGCGATCACGCCGGTGCCCCCGCGCGGACTGCCCTGGTGGTTGACGCCGGCCACGAGCACGCCGTCCTGCATGAGTTGCCAGGTGGGGGCGGCGTCCATGGGCCCGTCCATCTTCATGTCGCCCATGTCCATGTCGGCCCCGTGCGGTGGCGCGGCCGTGGGCACGGGCCTCTCATCGTGGGCGTGGGATTCCTGCGCCCGGACCGTGAGGGGCACCGCGAGCACAGCGAGCCACGCAGCCATGACGCCTCGAGCGAACGAACGATACCGTCGATCCATTGATGTCCAGCTCCTGTGCAGCGACACACCTATCCCGGTGCCGCGGCGTGGCGGCACGGCGCGGCAGACGCAGGGGCGGTCAGATGCGCAGAGAGGCGGCGAGGGCGAGCGGAATAGTTCGCGCCGGTGGCCGGAGATCGTGCTCGGGCCGTGCCATCCGGACGGGCGATGTCAGATGAAGGGCGGCGGTGCTGGCGATGGCTGGCGCGACGGATTGTGCGAGCGCTGGCCCGGATGGGATGCGATCGGCGACGAGCGACGGAAGTCCGTCGTGGCCGTGTGCGCACGGCGCGGGGACGTCTGTAAGGCGGGCGGACAGCGGCCCGGCGCGATGGCAAACCGGATCCGCGGACGCCGCCGGCGCGAGCGCCTGACGGTGGGCCGCGTCGCACGCCGCGGCACACCAGTCGGCCGTCAGCGGCGACACGCTGAACGCCACCGCGAGCACGAACGCCACGCCAGCCCGGCGGCCACGCATGGGATCAACTATAACAGAGGGTGCTTGTTGCCTCACCGGGAGTCGCATCTGGATCCCAACACGCTCGCGCTTCGGCGGCTCGGCATCGATACCCATCAGGAACCGGTGGTCTACGTGCGCGCAGCCTGTCACGTCTAGAACCCGACGACGAGGCTGACGCGAAGGGTCCGGGGAACGGCCGGGTGGAAGTGGATATCGTCAACCCCCGCGGCCGGCTCGCCCGGCAGCCGCGACGCGAAGTAGTACGCGATATCGTCAACCCGCGCGTTGAACAGGTTGAAGATGTCCGCCGAGACGCGCAGACTTCTCGCGACGTCGTGTCCGCCCTGCAGGTTGAAGAGGCTGGTCGGATCGGAGCGCACCGTGTTGTCCTGGGTCAACGCCCGCGACCCGAAATAGCGCCAGCGGATGCTGCCGTAGGAGTGGTGGAAGTTGTCCACGCTCGCGCCGGCCGAGACCACCACGCCCACCGCTTCCGGGACATATTGGCCGGACGGATCCCCGTCCGTGAATCTCGCGTGCGACCAGGAGACGTCCCCGTCGAACACCAGCCACTTGTGCGGGCTGTAGTAGTTCGCGAGTTCCACGCCGTAGCGGTTGCTCGCCGGGCCCGGTTCCGTCGCGCCGACGTCGCCGTTGTAGACGAGCTCCGAACCCAGATGGAGGTCCCAGAGCGACACCGTCGTCTGCAAGTGGGCCACCGCGACGGTGCGCAGCCCGACCTCGGCGCCGACGGCGCGCACTAACGGCGTCACTGGCGCCACGGAATTGCCCCCGGTATCGCGCGTCAGGGTCGTGCCGAGGGCGTTGTTGCTGTGGAAGCCGGTGCCGGCATTGCCGTAGAACTCGGTGCTCTTCCAGGGGCCGAGCGTCACACCGGCCTTCGGACTGACGATGCCCGCGCTGGACGTGCCGCTGTTCAGGGGGTCGCTGGCATCCACACGGTAGCGCGATCCGTCGAGCCGCATCCCGAAGGTCGTGCGCAGCCAGGGCGACCACGCGACCTCGTTCTGCGCATAGACGCCTGCGCTCGTGACGAGCGCCGCGCTCCGGCTCTTCGTGTCGAGCCGGACACGTCCCTCGGTATGGTACAGCGCCACCTCCGGGATGTCGTCGTTGCGCACCTGGACGCCGAAGGTGTTCTGCACGGACCGGCCCCGCCAGTTCGTGAGCCGCCGATGGGCCACCTTGACGCCGGTGACGTAGCGGTGATCGACCTGCTCCTGCTGGTCGCCGTGCATGGGATCGTCGAGGAAGAACGTGAAGTTGGAGAACAGATCCAGGTCGTAGGTCAGGCCGTAGGCGGTCACCTTCGTCAGGTTCATGTCACCGGTGTGCTGCCACTCGGCGCCGAGGCTGTAGCGATAGGTGTGGCCGCCGTCGCTCGCGTCGATCGACCCGAACCGATCGATGAGATCCTGGGCCACCGCACGCGCGGGCGAGGCCTCGGTCGCGTTCCACTTGCCGTGATAGCCCATGAACGTCAACGACATGCCGTTGACGTTGTCGCCCTGGCTGTAGCGGACGACCCCGTTGAGCTTCTGATACGAATCGGGAACCGTCCACGGGCCCGCGTTGGTCGAGGTTTCGAACGCGAAGAGGAGATGGCCCGAGCCGACCTTCGGCGATGCCACGAACACCGCGCGGCCGTAGCCGTAGGTGCCGGCTACGACATGGGCAATCGGCCGCTCGATCGAGGTGGCGTAGTTGATGTTCGAGGCCCCCGCCGTGGCGAAATCGCCCTGGTCCGCGAAGTAGGGCCCCTTCGAGAACTGCACACCCGCCACCAGCTCGGGGATGAGGAAATTTACGTCCGAGTAGCCCTGGCTGTGCGCGTGCGTGGGCATGTTGACCGGAGTGCCCGCGATGGTCTGCGCCAGGTCGCTGCCGTGGTCGAGGTTGAAGCCGCGCAGGAAATACTGGTTCGCCTTGCCCTCGCCGCTGTGCTGCGTGATGATGACGCCGGGCACGGTCTCGAGGACCTCGCCCGCGCGCAGGATGGGCCGGACGTCGAGCTGCCGGGCGGTAATCGCCCCTTGGCTCGCCGACTGCGCGATGCCGACGAGGTTCTCGGCAGGGTTGTCCACATCGGCCAAGTTGGCGAAGGTGCGTTTGCCGATGACCGTCACCTCGGCGTTCAGCGCGAGATGCATCACGGCGTTGACGGTGGTCACGCCGGCTGCCACGTCGATGTCGCGATGGCTGACCGTGCCGAAATTGATGAGCGTGAATGACAGTTGGTACCGGCCAGCTGCAAGCCCGTCGAACGTGTAGCCGCCTGCGCCGTCCGTCACCGCGGAGACGGGCATGCCGTTCGGCAGCAGACGCAAGTCCGCGGTGACGCCCGGCAGCGCCAGGCCGGTCTCGTCCGTGACCGTGCCTGTGATGCGCCCAGTGCCCATGGATTGGGCGAGGGCGGCGTGTGCGACGAGCACGGCGGCGAGCAACAGCCCCATGTCTCCGATCCTACGCGCCTGTCGGGGTGGTGGAATCTGAAGACTTCCTGAAGTTTTCCGCCAGGCCGCGCACGACGACGTTCCACGCGAGGACGACGGATGTCGCGGAGAGGGCCGCCCCACCGAGCATCCACGTGACCACGACGATGTCCCAGAGGGGGCGGTGGTTGTACAGCCACGGGAAATCCAGTGAGTGCAGCCCGTGGTACAGCCAGCGGGTTGCCCAGTTCTGCGCGCGGTAGGCGCCAACCAGCCGTGCCGTGCGGGGATCGATGTAGTACCGGGTCCGATGGGGGTCGGCCATCCGCACGAGCACGACGGGCAGCGGCCGCTGTCGCCGCCGGTCCAGGTAGTACCGGTCGTACTGGGTGAGCAGCGCCGTGGCGGCCACGTCATGGCGCGGGGAATTGCCGAGCGCCATCGCGAGGATGTGGTCCGCGTCGAAGCCGGACTGCACCGCGCCGGCAATCGGCACGACGCGCGTATCGCCGCCGGCGAGCGTCGCCAGATAGAAGGCCTGTCCGGCGAGCCCGCGGAACTCGAGTTCCTGCACCGGCAGGCCCGCCAGCTCGTCGAGCGCGCGCCGGGGGCCCTTCTCCGCGAAGGCGGCCAGCGGCGGGAGTCGGATGACGGCCCGCGCGATATCGGCGCCGGCCACTGCGGCCGGCGCGCGCGGATCCTCGACTCCCAATGGGAAGGGCTCCATCGAAGGCAGCCCGCTGACGCTCCACGTGAGGGCGCCGACGCCCGCACACAGGCCGATCGCGGCGTGCCAGCGTTTGAGGCCGCGGTAGGGCAGGCGGGAGGCCCAACCCTCCGGCCGATAGCGCCTGGACGGCGAGAACACGCGCGCGCCGACGGCGAGCCCGAGGGCCGCGGCGAGCGCGCCGAGCGCCGAGGCCCAGGTGACGACGCGCGTCCACCACGTGGCGCGCGCCCTGAGGGGCGTGAAGTAGAGCCAGTGCGGGATGGGGCCCAGATACGCGCGCAGCCGGGCTGCCGCCGTCGTGTACTGCACGACCTCGCCGGAGGCCTCCGACACATACACCTGCTGGCCGTCCGGCCAGGCGTACTTCCAGAGCGGTTCGAGGCTGCGGTACGCCTCGGAGACGGTCCACTGATCGACGCGGTCGAGCCGCGCGATCGTCGCGGTGCTGGCCGGTTGCCCGGTCCAGGCGCTGGCCGCCCGGTCCATCATGGCGCGCGACACAGGGCCGGGCTCCTCCCCGGTGTCGGCGTAGACGACGCTCTCGACGCCATCCGTCTCGAAGCGGTAGGCCGGGCGCCCGTCGAACGTACTGAGGCGCACGCGACTCGGCGGCTGCGCAATCCCGAGCGCCGCGTAGGCGTCCTGCGGCGAAAGGCGGATGGACGCGCGCTCGAGCGCCCGGGCCCGTTGTAGGCGGTCGCCAGCGGTCACCTCCGGAAAGGTCGTGTACATCATCCCGATGCCCGACAGAAACCAGAGGAGGAAGAAGCCGCAGAGCCCCACGCCCAGCCACCGGTGCAGCACGACGAGTGTTCGTGTGATCACGCGTATCTGATTTCCAGCTCTGATTTCCAGGCCTTGACCGGCGCGGTCGCGTAGGTTAGTCTCTTGAATCGAAATTGAGACTCAGTCTCAAGGTATCGACGTCGGTCGTCTGAGTGACGTCGGTCGTCTGAGTCATGAGTAGTGGGCTCGCCGGTGCGGAAACACCGACGAGCCCGATATCGAACGCTGGTCCACCAGACCGTGCCATTCGCTTGCGCGCCTGACGCATTCGACGCCCTGATTGTAGGGAGCGGCTGCCGTCGGCGCAACCTGAAGGAGTGCCCGATGCGCCGTGTGCTGTCGTCTGTCGTCGTCCTTGTCCTGCTCGAACTGGTTCCCGCCGCCGTTCTTCGTGCGCAAACAGGCCAGGCTGCCGTTTCCCTGGAAGGGCGCGTCGTGGACGCCAGCCGGGCGCCGATCGTCGGCGCGCGGGTCACGGCGGTTCCCGAGGCGGCCGTTGCCGGCTCGCCCCGCACGTCCACGCGGACCGATCAGCGCGGCGGCTTCGTCCTGATGATTCAACCGGGTGCCTACACCCTCACGGTCGCCGCGGATGGATTCGTCGAGCAGTCCCAGCGACTCGACGCGACGCAGTCTGACGGCCCCGCCCGCGAGATTGTCCTGAAGATTGCGGGCGTCCGCGAATCGGTGACCGTCAGCGCGCCAGCCGGCGGCTATCAGGTCCCGACGATCAACAGCGCGACGAAAACCCCCACGCCGCTCATCGACGTGCCGCAGTCCGTCACGGTCGTCACCCAGGAGCTGATCGCGAACCAGATGATGATGAGCGTGGGTGATGTAATGCGCTACGTCCCAGGGGTCGGCGTGCACCAGGGCGAGAACAACCGCGACCAGATCATCATGCGCGGCAACAGCAGCTCGGCGGATTTCTTCATCAATGGCGTGCGCGACGACGTCCAGTACTACCGCGATCTCTACAATCTGAGCCGCGTCGAAGTGCTGAAAGGGCCCAACGCCTTGGCGTTCGGCCGTGGTGGGGCCGGCGGCGTCGTCAACCGGGTCGGGAAGGAAGCGCTGTTCCGGCCCGCTCGCGAGGCGAGCCTGCAGGGGGGCATGTACGATAACCGTCGCCTGACCACCGATCTGAATCAACCGCTCGGCAACGCCGTGGCGCTGCGCGTGAACGGGATGTTCGAGGACTCGAATTCGTTCCGCAACCGGGTCGGCCTGAAACGCTATGGAGTGACGCCGACGCTGACCTTTACCCCGAGCGACCGCACGAAAATCGTGGCGAGCTACGAGTATCTGCACGATTCGCGCGTCGCAGACCGCGGCATCACGTCGTTTCAGGGCCGGCCCCTCAACGTGGACCCCGGCACGTACTACGGCAACCCCGCCGACAGCCACGTCAACGCCACGGTGAATGTGGGCTCGGTTACCATCGAACATCATCGAGGCGCGCTGACGGTGCGCAACCGCACGTCGATCGCCAACTACGATCGCGGGTATCAGAACTACGTGCCCGGCGCCGTCACGGCGGACCAGAGCCAGGTCGCGCTGACCGCGTACAACAACACGACGACCCGCACCAACCTGTTCAATCAGACGGACTTCATCTACGCCAGGAAGACCGGGGCCGTTCGTCATACGCTGCTCGCCGGTGTCGAGGCCGGACGTCAGGTGACGGACAACTTCCGCAATACAGGGTTCTTTAACAACACGGCCACGTCCATCCTGGTTCCGTTCGGTGCGCCCACGATTGCCACGCCGGTGACCTTCCGGCAGAGCGCCACCGATGCGAACAATCACCTGCTGACCAACCTGGCCGCGGCCTACGTGCAGGACCAGGTCGCGTTGTCGCCTCACCTGGAGATTGTGGGCGGGCTCCGCTTCGACCGCTTCGACCTGCAGTATCACGACAATCGATCGGGGCTCGATCTGATGCGTCCGGACAATCTGGTCTCGCCACGCGCGGGTGTCGTGGTGAAACCGATCGCGAACGTGTCCGTCTACGGCAGCTACAGCGTGTCGTATCTCCCGAGCTCGGGCGACCAGTTCTCGTCCCTGACGACCATCACACAGCAGGTCCAGCCAGAGCGGTTCAACAACTACGAGACCGGAGTGAAGTGGGACGCGCGCCCAGGCCTTTCCCTGACGACCGCCCTGTACCGGTTGGACCGCACCAACACGCGATCGACGGACCCAAACGATCCGACCCGCATCATCCAGACCGGGAGCACGCGGACCAATGGCTACGAGCTGGGTACGAACGGGCAGATCACGCCCCTCTGGAGCATCGCGGGCGGCTACGCGTACCAGAACGCGTTCATCAGCAGCGCGACGACGGCGGCCGTGGCTGGTGCGCAGGTCGGGCAGGTGCCGCATCACACGTTCTCGCTGTGGAATCGCTATCAGTTCCGTCCCAGGGTGTCGGCCGGGCTCGGCGTGCTGTACCGCTCGGACATGTTCGTGGCGGTGGACAACACGGTGACGCTCCCGGGCTACGTGCGGGCGGATGGGGCGGTCTATTTCACGCTCAGCAAGCAGGTGCGGCTCCAGGCGAACGTGGAGAACATGTTCGACCGGCGGTACTCCATCAACGCCGATAGCAACACCAACATCTCGCCAGGCTTTCCACGCACGCTTCGCGTGGGGCTGACGACGTCGTTCTGACATGCGCGACTTGACGTCGCGCGTGGAGATCGACAAAGCTCTCTTACGTCTGGGGTGCCCACGACGGGCATAACAGGGAAGTCCGGTGCAACTCCGGCGCGGTTCCGCCACTGTCAGTGCGGGCGTGTTGCTTCGAACACCACTTGGTCCGTCACGGGCCTGGGAAGGTGAAGCGACCGGCAGGCCATCACGGCTGCCCCCCACGAGCCAGGAGACCTACCCCAGACCAAACGCGGCTGACTTTCTGCGGAGAACGGAAAGTATGCATTGGTCTATCCCTGCTCGTCGTCGCCTGTCTGCCGCTCCGTCTCGTCATGGAGGACAGGCATGTGAACACCAACCCCCTCACCTCGTTCTGATCGTCGGTCGGCCCTGAAGCGGCGCGGATTCTGAAGAAGAATTCACGAAGTCTTCAGGCTTCCTTACGATTTTCTATTGCTACGATGCGCGCGGTCGATCTGCGCGCGGTGTGTCGGATTCGACGAGGAGCAGGACATGAACGGCAGGCAAGTGAACGGTACGGGAGAAAAGAGTGTGCGCGGACGGCTGGTCGTCCTGACGCTGGCGTTCCTGATGGCCGTGATGGTGGGGCAGGGCCAGGCGGCGGATGGCGCGTCGGTGACGGGGACGGTCGTCGATCCGCTGGGTGCCAGGGTCGCGGGTGCGACCGTCAAGCTGCTCCGCGGCGGGCAGGCCGCCCAGCCCGTGAAGGACGTGACCGCCGACGCGCAGGGCGAGTTTGCGTTCGAGGTGCCCGTGCCCGGGCGGTACCAACTGGAAGCCAGCTCGCCAGGCTTCCAGACGCGGACGACCGACGCCATCTTCGTCGGGGCGGGGGCGCGCGTCTCCGTCGAGGTCGCGCTGCCCATCGGCCCGCTCGAGCAGAGCGTGTCGGTCACGGCGGCGGCGACCGAAGTCCTGCCGTCGCAGATCGGCGCGTCGGTCACCGTGCTCGATTCGCGGACGCTCGACGTGCTGGGTAAGCCGGATGTCCTCGAAGGGCTCCGGCTCGTCCCGGGCACGTCGCTCGTGCAGACAGGCGGCCGCGGCGGCGTCACGTCGATGTTCATCCGCGGCGGCAGCTCCAACTTCAACAAGGTGCTGATTGACGGCGTGCCCGCGAACGATATCGGTGGTGCCATCGACCTGTCCCAGTTCTCGCTCGCCGGCGTGGACCGCATCGAGGTGCTGCGCGAGGCCAACAGCGTCGTCGCGGGGCCCGACGCGCTGGCGGGCGTCGTCAGCATCACGTCGCGCCGCGGCCGGACACCCATCCCCGAGGCGTCGTTGTCCATCGACGGCGGCAACCTGAACACGAATCGCGAGTCGGCGTCGCTCGGCGGCGTGGCGCACCGTGTGGACTACTTCGGCGAGTTCGCGCATCTGGGCTCGGACAACAACCTGCCGAACAACAAGTACCGCAACAAGACGTTTGCCGGGCGCGCTGGGCTCGCGCTCGGCCACAGCACCGACATCAGCGGCACCTACCGCTGGATCGACCGGCGCTACGAAACGCCGGGCGGTGTCGAGCTGTACACGACGCCGGACGATCAGTTCTCGACCAACCGGCTGTGGTTCGTCGGCCTCGGCAGCCAGACGCAGATCACGAACAAGTGGCAGGGCTCGGTGCGTGTCGGCCTGAGCGACCAGCGCGCGAACTTCGTCAACCCGACGCTGAGCGGTCAGAACATCGGCGGCACGGGCTTTGGAGCCGTCACGACCATCACGGGGGCCAACGGCTACTCGGTGACGGGGCATGGCGTCCTGGACTTCGGTCCATACAACAGCTTCAGCCGATCGGCGCGGCAGGGTATCTACGCGCGGACGACGTACGATCTGCATCGGAATTTCAGCCTGTCCGGCGGCGGGGACTACGAGCGCGAGCAGGCGTTTCCGAGCGCCAATATCGACGGCAGCCCGACGACCACCCGGGGCAACAGCACGGTGTGGGTGGAAGGGCGCGGGAACCTGGCGGATCGGATCAGCGTAACGGCCGGCATCGGCCACGCCAAGATCGAAGGCTTTGCCAATCGGTATACGCCGCGGCTCTCCGTGGCCGCCTACGTGCGCAAGCCGATGGCCGACGAATTCTGGAGCGACACGAAGCTGACGTTCAACGCGGGTCAGGGCGTCAAGGCGACCAGCGCGAGCGCGGTCAATAGCTCGCTCTACACGCTCCTGCAGAAGACGCCGGCCGGCGCGGCGCTGGCCGCGGGGGCGGGCATTGGGCCGATTGGTCCCGAGCGCGCGAGAAACCTCGATGTCGGCATCGAGCAGGGCATGTGGCAGGGGCACGTGCGGGCCCGCGTCTCGTACTTCAACAACGAGTTCTTCGACCTGACCGAGTTCGTCAGCAGGAATCTCCTGGCGTCGCAGTTCGGGGTTCCGGCCGACGTCGCGGCCGCGGCCGGGTCCGGTGCATATGTCAACTCCCAGTCCTTCACCGCGAAGGGGGCCGAGGTGTCGCTCGATGCCCTGATCGGCCGGGTGCGCTTCGCCGGGTCGTTTACGCACTTGGACGCCATCATCACCCAGTCGTTGTCGAGCGGCGCGCTGACGCCCTCGTTCAATCCCAAGTTTCCCGGCATCCCCATCGGCAACTTCAGCCCGCTCCTCGGCCAGCATCCCTTCCGGCGCCCCGCGAACACCGGGAGCCTGCTGGTGTCGTACTCGCAAGGCCCGGCCACGGTCGCACTGAGCGGCTATTTCGCCGGCAAGTCCGACGACAGCACGTTCCTCGGCGGGTCGGACGTCAACTTCGGCAACTCGCTGCTGCTGCCGAACCAGGACCTCAACGCCGGCTACCAGAAAGTCGATGTCAGCGGTTCGTACCAGTTCAGCCGGCGCGCCAGGGGATACGCGACCATCGAGAACCTGCTGAACCAGCACTACACGCCGGCGTTCGGATTCCCCGGGCTGCCGATCAACGTCAGGGCCGGCGTGACGGTGACGGTCGGCGGCCAGTAGGGGACACGCGCGACGATGCCGTCCGGGAACGTGGGCTCCGCGCACCGGAGTCCCGCGTTCCCATCCTTACGAGCACCCCATGAGACGTCTGGCACTCCACGGCCGCGTACGGCAGTGGCTGACACGGCTGCACCGGTGGAGTGGGCTCGTCGTCATGCTCCTGCTGTTCATTGCTTCAATCACGGGCGTGTGGCTCGTCTTCCGACAGGAAATCGATCGCGCACTCAACGCGGAGCTTCGCGTGGTGCAGCCCGGGCCGACGCGTCTCTCCGAAGACGATATCGTCAAGCTTGTCGAGCAAACGTTCCCCGACACGATGGTGTCGCTCGTGCAGTTTCCACAGCGTCCGGACGATGCGGTCGCGCTGTCGCTGACGGCGACAAAGGGCCCCGCGCGGGGCCGCTTCGAGACGGTCTACGTCGATCAGTACCGCGGGGTCGTCCTCGGCCGGCGCAATACGCGGCAGGGCGGCGTCAGCCGAGCGTCGCTCGATTCGCTGATCCTCGGCCTGCACTTCGAGCTGCTGGCCGGCGCGTGGGGACGCTGGACGATGGGCATCGTCGCCCTCGTGTGGCTCCTCACGAACCTGATCGGCCTCGCGCTGTCGTGGCCGCGCCTGTGGCTGCGCGCGCGGTCGTGGCTGCCAATCCTGTCGGCGAGGCTGAAAGACGGCGCCTACAAGGCGAACTACGATGTCCACCGTGCAGGTGGCATCTGGCTGTTGCCGGTACTGACGGTGCTGGCCTTCACCTCGGTCGCCTTGAACCTACCGCAGTACGTGCGCCCGGTCGTCCTGGCGTTCTCGTCGTTGTCACGGCAACCAGCGGGCACACCCGTGTCGCTCGATAAGGCGGTGGTGACCTTCGACGAAGCGGATGCAGCTGTCCGACGGACGTTTCCCGGCGCCAAGACAAACAATGTCTTTCGCGATCTGAGCAACGGCCGGCACTCGGTCTATTTCCACCTGCCTGAAGACGCGAATCCGCGGGGCGAAGATTTCGCGCTCGTCGATCTCGAGACCGGCGAAATTACCGCCGTGCGGCGGCCGTCAACGGGCACGCGCGGCGACCGTTTCATGGCGTGGTTGTTTCCATTGCACACCGGAGGCGCGCTCGGCTGGACCGGCCGGCTTCTCGTCGCGCTCGGCGGCATCGTGATGGTCGGGCTCAATGCGACGGGGCTGTACGTGTGGTGGGTGAAATGGCGCATGCGGCGCCGTGCGGCCACGCGGCGCCATGTTCCTTCGAGGTCGGCGGCGGCATGACAGCGATGCGGTCGCTGGCCCTCCGGGGCCTTCTCCGGCGCTTCGTCGCACGGCTGCACCGGTGGTGCGGGCTCGCCGTCATGGCGTGCCTGCTCGTGGCGGCGGTGACGGGGACCTGGCTGGTGTTTCGCGTCGAGA
>JBEQUD010000062.1:0-7331 GCA_040349235.1 Acidobacteriota bacterium | reverse complement strand
CCTCGAGCGGGCGCTGCAGCCGGCCTCGCCGGGAGCCGCGCACGCGGCGTCCCAGGTGAAATAGCGGCTCGCCGACCAGGCCCGTCGGTACGGCCATGTGGGGCAGCCGGCGATGGGGCGCGTCAGCTGGAGGACAAGCCCAAGAAACCACGGATCCGGGCGACGAGCGTCTGCGGCGTTTCGACCGGGACGGCGGCGCCTGAGGCCGCATGGCGATCGCGCTCGGCGCGCCGCACGGCCACGGCGTGGCCTATCTGTTCGACCGCGGCAGGGTTGGCGAGCACGAACGCGCGGAACGCATCGACCGAGATCTCGAGGAGTTCCGAGTCCACCGTGGTGCGCACGGTGGCGTTGCGCGGGTCGCCTGTCAGCAGGGACATCTCGCCGAAGAACCCCACCGGCGCCACGCGCGCGACCTCGTGGTCGCTCGGGCCAACGGTGACGACGGCACCGCCGCGCTCGAGGACGAACATGGATCGCCCCTCGTCGCCTTGCTTGACCACGACCTCGCCGGCGCCGAAGAGGCTGCGCGTGGCGGCGCGGGCGAGCGCCGCTCGCTCGTCTGTGGCGAGTGCCGAGAAGATCGCGACCTGGGCGAGCGTGGCCGCGATGGCCGCGCGGTTGGGCTCGGCCGGCGGGGGGTCGTCCCTGTGGATTTCGGTCTGGATCGGGTACGGGATGGCGATCCCCTTGCGGCGGAACGCGTAGTAGACGGCCGCGCGTACGCGGTCCCGCAGGCGCTCGTCCACGGCGAATTCGGCCGTCCACGTGCAGATGCGGTAAACGATTGCCGACGCGCCGAACTCGGCGATGAATACCTCCGCGGGGATCGTGCGCGACAGGAGCGGCTCGTGCTGAATGGCCGCCAGAATCGTCGCCTTGACCTCGTTCGGCGCGACGTCGTAGCTGGCGCCCACGTCGGTATCGATGCGTGTCTCGACCGACGGCTCGGAGTAGTTGACGATGGTGTCGCGCGCCAGCGCGCTGTTGGGCACGATGACGAAGTTGCCGTTCTTCGTGCGGACTTTCGTGGCCCGCCACGTGATCTCGCTGACCAACCCGTCGGTCGCGCCGAGCCGGACCCAGTGCCCCACGCGAAAGGGCTTCTCGATCTGGATCGCCAGGCCTGCGAAGAGGTTGCCGAGCGTGTCCTGGAGCGCGAAGCCGATGATGGCGGCACCGACAGCCGTCGTCGCGAGCAGCCGCTCGCGGAGGAGCAGGGCGGCGCCGGCAGCAAACAGGGCGATGACGATCGTGTCCTGCACAATCGTCGGGAACCGATCTGGCAGGCTGTGGGTGCGCCAGGGATTGATCGCGAGCGCGACCACCGCGTTGATCGCGCCGAGCAGGAGCAGCAGCGGGAGGAGGAGGCGGATCGGCTCGTCGATGTCGGCGGGGGCGAGATGATAGCGCAGCAGGAGGGCCAGCAGGGCACCGGCGCCAAAGGCGCACGCCGAGAAAAGCAGGCGTGCGCGCACGTGGCGATTGCCGTGGACGCCGCGCAGCAGCACGGTCGCGAGGAGGAGGACGAGTCCGGTCACCGGAGGGAATCCTATCAAGAACATCGCGTGGCGCTGCAATTGCCGGGCGCGTGGCGTCCGCTTATAGTGCACGGATGCGGACGAAGGCGGCGGCGGGTGTCGTGCTGGGGGTGGCCGCCGCGCTCGTCGTACTGGCGCTCGACCTCGGGCTCGCGCGCGTGTCCGGCCCCGCCGGGCTGCAGCCGCTCGACGCGATCGAGCTCAAGACCTACGACTGGCGTCTGGCCTGGACGGCACGGCCGGAGACGGCCCGTCCCGATCTCGCGCTGGTCGAGATCGACGAGTACAGCTTGCGTAACCTGCAGCCCAATGCGGGCCGCTGGCCGTGGCCGCGGGCCGTCCACTCGATGCTGCTCGACTACCTGGCGCGCGCCCCGGCCCGCGTCGTCGCCTACGACGTTGACTTTGCTGAGCCGGATACGCGCCAGGGTTTCGCGTTCGGCGGCGCGACGTGGTCGGGGGCCGAGTCCGATCGCGCCCTGGTCGAGAGCGTCAAGGCATCGGGCAATGTCATCCTCCTGGCGGACGCGACGTACGAAGGGGAGTCGGTCGGCGCGCCACCGGCGTTCCCCGATGCCGGATTCCGGCTCGCCTCGCCGCTGGTGGCGGCACGGAGCATTGTCTTTCCACCGTTTGCCGCACTGGCGGGTGCGGCCGCTGGTTTTGGTCACAACTTGTTCGTGCTCGATGCGGACGGCCCCATGCGCCACGCGGTCCCGTTCGTGCGCGTGGGTGATGGCGCGATGGCGTCGCTCGGGGTGGCGGCGGCGCTGCGGGCGGCCGGGATTCGGCCCGACGCAGTGGGGACCGACGCCGAGCACGGCTTTGTCCTCGGCGGACGCGTGATGCCGGCCTCCCTCCATCGCGCCACCGGCGCCGACGGTGCGCGAGATTCCCTCTGGACGCTGATCGATTTTCGCGGTCCCGCCCTGCTCGCCGACTTGAAAAGCCGACCGTACGCGCACTACTCGTTTTTCGACCTGCTGTACTCGGAAGGGCAGATCATGGCCGGCGTCCGGCCGAAGATCGACCCATCGGCCTTCAAGGACAAGATCATCTTTGTCGGCGTGACCGCGTCCGGCCTGCACGATGTGTTCGAAACGCCGTTCTCGCGCGGCAAGATGCCTGGCGTGCAAGTCCACGCCGCTGTGGCCGACGACGTGTTGTCGAACCGCTTCCTGGCCCCGACGGGCGCGCGGGCGCGCGTCGCCGCGGTGCTGGTGTCGGCTGTCGCGGTCGGCGTTGCCGCGGCGCTCCTGCCTGCCTGGTGGGCTGCGGGGGTCGGCATGGGGTGGACGGCCGGCCTGGTCTGGGTGGCCACCCGTGCGTTTGCCGGAGGTGCGTGGCTCAACCTCACCTTGCCCGTGCTGGCGTCCACCGTTGCGCTATTTGGAGGCGTGTCCTATCAATACGTCGTCGAAGGGCGCGAGAAGCGGAAGATGAAGCGCCTCTTCGGGCAGTACGTTTCCAAGGACGTCTACGACCAACTGGTGGCCCATCCCGAGTTCGCGCGGCTCGGCGGGCAGCGGCGCGAGATGTCCGTGCTGTTTTCCGACATTCGCGGCTTCACGACGCTGACCGAGCGGGGCCGGCCCGAGGACGTCGTCGCCATGCTGAACGAGTATTTCACGCGCATGGTCGCGGTTGTCTTCAAGCACCAGGGCACGCTCGACAAGTTCGTCGGCGATATGGTCATGGCGCTGTTTGGCGCGCCGCTCGACGACCCCCGGCACGCGGAGCACGCCGTCGCGGCCGCGATCGAGATGTGCGCCGAATTGCAGGCGCTCAACGCGCGGTGGGCCGCCCAAGGGCGGACGACCGGGCTGGACATCGGCGTCGGCGTGAATACGGGGGCGATGATCGCCGGCAACATCGGCTCTGACGCCATCATGAGCTATACGGTCATCGGCGACGCCGTCAACCTCGGTGCCCGGCTGGAGTCGTTGAACAAGCAGTACGGCACACGTATCATCATCAGCGACGCGACGCGGCGTCAGTTGCCCGGCGGGTACGAGGTGCGGCCGCTCGGGACGGTCGTGGTCAAAGGGAAGACCGCGCCGGTGGAGATTTTCGAGGTCGTCAGCCCCAGCGGTGGGCTGGCGCATATGGACGCGACAGTTGCGCCCGCGCATGAGGAGGTTCGTGGATGAGCCCGCAAATCAGAACGGTCCTGCTAGCGGTCGCGCTTGCCGCGGTCGGCCTGCCGGCCTACGCGCAATTCGGCGGGTTCGACGGCGCGTTGAAGAAGGCGCAGCAGGCGAAAGAGCAAAAAGACAAACTCGACGACTTGACGATCTCCGACGCCGAGGAGCGGCGGATCGGCGAGGATGTCAGCGCCAAGATCCGCAAGCGCTTCGGCGTGGTCCAGGACCCCGCCGTCCACAAGTACGTGACGCTCGTGGGGACGACGCTCGCTCGGGCGACCGATCGGCCGAACTTGGCGTGGACGTTCGTGGTCCTCGACACCGACGGCGTCAATGCGTTCGCCTCGCCTGGCGGCATCGTTCACATCACCCGGGGCGCGCTCGGGCTCATCCGGAGCGAGGCCGAACTGGCGGGCGTGCTCGGCCACGAGATCGGCCATGTCACCCACAAGCACACGGTCAACGCAATCCGGAAGGGTAAGCTCGTCCAGCTCGGCAACAGCGCGGCGTTGTCGGATCGGGCGCCGATGCTCGAGCAGTTCGCCAATCGGGCGTACACGATGGTGCTCGAGAACAGCTTCGACCGCGGCGACGAGCTCGACGCCGACAGCGTTGGCGTCGAGCTGACGCGTGCAGTGGGCTATGCCCCCGCGGCGCTCGGCGACTTCCTGGCGCATCTGGCCGAGCGCAACAAGAACCAGCCCGAGAAGAACGGCCTCTTCGCCTCGCACCCCGAGACGACCGAGCGGATCGATAAGATCCGCCGGCTGGCCGGGGCGAAGCCCGGCGCGGTCGTGGGCGCGCGCTACAAGACGCAGGTGAAGTACGAAGCCGTCGCGGTCACGTCCATTGCCGCCGTGCCCGATGGGTCGTCTGGCCTGACGGGATCGACAAAGGCCGCGAAAGAGCCGGCGCCCAAGGAGGACGCACCCAAGAAGAAGGGCTTCGGGCTCGGGGCGTTGAATCCGACGGTGAAACCCGAGAAGGAGAGCACGCAGGTGTCCGCGTCCGGCGGCGCGCGCGGGGTGGGTCCCGACCGCGCGGCGAAAGGCGGTGACAACCCGGCCCTCGTCAAAGTGACCTTGACCGACGCTGATCTGGCCCAGTTCAAGACCGGGATTGCCTGAGGCCCGCGGACCGCGCAGCGTGGCGGTTGTCCCAGCTAGCGAGGGAAAGCATGGCCATCACCATCAAGGATTTCCGCGTGCGAAGCGGCGGGAAGGTCGGTCTCGACAAGTGGCCGACCCGCGTCCGGCCGTGGTACCGGTCCGATCGCCACTACAAGGCGCTGCTCGCGGCCGACGTGCGGGAACTGAGTCGGCTGCAGAAGCTGCTGTATGCGTCGAACAACTACGCCGTGCTCCTTATCTTCCAGGCGATGGATGCGGCCGGAAAGGACGGCGCCATCGCCCACGTGCTGAGCGGCGTCAATCCCCAGGGTTGCGAGGTATACAGCTTCAAGCACCCGAGCGCCGAAGAGCTCGAGCACGACTTTCTCTGGCGCACGACGTGTCGCCTGCCGGCCCGGGGACGCATCGGGGTCTTCAACCGGTCGTACTACGAAGAGGTGCTCGTTGCCCGCGTGCACGAGGACATCGTCCGCGCGGAGGGCATTCCGAACGCCTTGGCGCACAAGAAGGCGCTCTGGAAAGGCCGCTATCGATCGATGGTGGATCTGGAGAAACACCTGCACCGCAACGGCACGCGCGTGCTGAAGTTCTTTCTCCACCTGTCCAAGGAGGAGCAGCGCACGCGGCTCCTCGCGCGCATCGACGAACCGGACAAGAACTGGA
The DNA here is from genome assembly GCA_040349235.1 of Acidobacteriota bacterium. Taxonomy (GTDB): domain Bacteria; phylum Acidobacteriota; class Vicinamibacteria; order Vicinamibacterales; family CAVVIG01; genus JBEQUD01. Next base: position 1,853 of record JBEQUD010000062.1, on the reverse strand, counting down.
AGTTCAGCGCCGGCGATCTGGTCGAGCGGACGTTCTGGCCGCAGTACATGCGGGCGTACGAAGACTGTCTCAGCGCCACCAGCACGAAGTCCGCGCCGTGGTACATCGTTCCGGCCGACGACAAGCAGACGGCCAGGCTGATCGTCTCGCGGGTGGTCATCGACGCGCTGCAGGGCCTCGCCATGGAGTACCCGAAGATGACGCGCGCCCGGCGCACCGAGCTCCTCGCGCTGCGGAAGCAACTCGCGAAACAAGGCGACCGCTTGTGATAACGTCTCGCCGGCGCCCCTTCAGGGCCCGATTCGTTCGCAGGAGCCTCGCATGATCTCACGACGCCGTATCCTCATCGGCTCCGCGGCCACGGCCGCGGCGGTCCTGGTCCGACGCGCCACCCCGGTCTTCGCCACCGCGTCGCAGCCGGCGACGCCGGTCAATTTTGCCGTGCCCCCTGGGGCGTGCGACTGCCATACCCACATTTACGGCGACATGGCCGCGTTTCCCATGTCGCCCGCGCGCGCCTACACGCCCGAACCGGCAACGGTCGAGGAACTGCACGCGCTCCACCGTGCGCTGCATATCGACCGCGTGGTCATCGTCACGCCGAGCCCGTACGGCACGGACAACGCCTGCACGATGGACGCGGTCAAGCGCATCGGGCCCAAGGCGCGCTGCGTCGTCGTCATCGACGATAAGACACCGGACGCCTCCCTCGACGCGATGAACAAGGGCGGCGCCCGTGGCGTGCGCCTGAACCTTATTACAGGCGTCAAGACGGACGTGGAGACGGCGCGCCACCTGTTTCAGATGGCCGTGGCGCGCGCCGAGCCACGCCACTGGCACGTGCAGTTGTACGCGCGCCTCGAGACCATCGAGGCGCTGAAGGACCAGGTCGCGGCGAGCCCCGTGCCGGTGGTCTTCGATCATTTTGGCGACGCGCAGGCGCCCCTCGGCGTGACGCAGGCAGGGTTCAAGACCATGCTCGACCTCGTTCAGTCGGGCCACGCCTACGTCAAGATCTCGGCACCGTATCGGAGTTCCAAGCTGGCGCCCGACTATCCCGATGTCGCGCCGCTCGCGAAGGCGCTCATCGCCGCCAACCCCCAGCGGATGATCTGGGGCAGCGACTGGCCGCATCCCAACCCCGCGTTGGCCACGCCGACGGGCCTGACGCCGTTCTGGAAGATCGAGGACGGCAGCATCCTCAACCAGCTTCCCGTGTGGGCGCCAGAGGCAGCGGTTCGCAAGACCATCCTGGTGGACAATCCCGCACGGCTGTATGGGTTCTGACCGCCGGCCAGGCGGCGGTCGGCTGTCGGCCGCGCTCTGGCTGACGGCGTGCATCGTGGGTGCGGCACATCCGGCGCGCGCCCAGGTCGATCTCTCCGGACAGTGGTCGCCCAGAAACCACGAAGACACGATCGAGCGGGTGGCGGGCCCCGATATCGGGGAGTACGAAGGCCTGCCCATCACGCCGTCCAACCGGATGCGCGCGGACACCTGGAGCGCGTCGCTCTGGACCGTACCCGAGCACCAGTGCATTCCACATCCGTCCGACTACGGGCCGAATTTTTCGGGGTTGCGGATGTGGAAGGACACCGACCCCGTCTCCAAAGCCGTCGTGGCCTGGCACACCGAAATCGCGTGGATGAATCCGGTGCGCACGATCTGGATGGACGGCCGGCCGCATCCCCCCGCCTACGCCGCCCACACGTGGCAGGGGTTCTCGACCGGTGTGTGGGAAGGCGACATGCTGACCATCGAGACGACGCACCTCAAGCCGGCGTACGTGCGCCGGAACGGCCTGGCGCGCAGCGAGAAGGCGACCGTGCGCGAGCATTTCATCCGCAACGGCA
>JBEQUD010000042.1:0-6996 GCA_040349235.1 Acidobacteriota bacterium | reverse complement strand
TCGCTACCCGCCTTGCGCGTCATGCCCACGTGCCAGAGCTGCGGCATGATCCGTCCGCCCGCGGCGTGGACCGCCGATGCCACCTCGGCCCAACCCGCGAGCGCATCGGCGCCATGGAACCGCGGAATGGTGGGACGGCTGACCGCCGCCGGATGCGCGATGGCGGTGCCTTCCGTGACGATGAGCCCGACGCCGTGCTCGGCGCGGCGGCGGTAGTAACCGACGACGTGCTGGTCGGGCACCCCGTCCGGGGACTGGCCCCGGGTCATCGGCGCCATCACGATGCGGTTGCGGAGCGGCACGCCCGACAGCGTGAACGGCGTGAACAGCGCGGCGAACGAAGCGGGGGTCATCACGGAGCCTTTCTGGAGGTCTTCCACCGGTCTTTGAAATAGCGCAGCATGATCGTGTTGTGGCGGCCCTCGAGCGTGCCGTCGCCCCGGTTCACGCGGCCCAGGCTCGTGCGCTGATAGAAGGTCGTATCGCGCATCGACTGAAAGTTCGTGCGCCGCCCGCCGACGATCAGCTTCGGCACGCGGCAATGCGCGCTAATCCACACGTCGTCCACGAGAAACGCCGCTGGAGGCGTGCCCTGATAGTCCACGATGGCCGCGGCGTCGAAGAACCGCGGCTCGACGAGGTACCCGGACAGCCCCTGCATGATGTCCACTTCGCGGGCCCCGTGAACGCGGGTGCACTTGATGGGGACCGGTGGCGCCCCGGCAAGCGTCGCGAGCAGCGTCGATGGCCGGTCGGTCAGGTCGGCGGGCGCATCCCACCCGCTCCCGACGATGGCGACGCCCGGGTACGCGTCGGCGTGGCGGACCATCTGCTCGATGAAGTAGGGATGATAGATGCGGTCGTCGTCCACCACGATGAGCCGCGCATCAGGGGCGGCGGCGAGCAGTGCAGGCAGGAGCTTGGTCGATGGGCCGTAGTCCTCGCACGGACAGATGGTGACGGCGGAAAGCCCCGCCAGCCAGTCGGGCACGACATAGGGCGTCTGCTCTCGACGACTCCGCGCCGGCAGGTTCAACCGGATCGCGGCGGGCGCCACCGTCTGGTTCAGGAGACTCTTGATGGTCGGCCCCAGTCGGTCGATCCGGCTCGGCAGGGTCGTCAAGGTGACGACGGCGGTCGTGCGGCGGGGGTTCTCGGCACGGCGCCGCTCGAGCGCCGCCATGTCCTGACGCCGCAGCCAGCGCTCGTACAGCGCATCGAAGAGCGGATTCTCGCCCGCGTAGTACTCGAAGACCGCGAGGCCGATGGCTGCCGCCACCGCCACCGAGACGAGCACGATGCCGAGTATCACCGCGCGTGCCACCGGTCGGCGAAGTACTGCAGCATGACCGTGTTGTTGCGGAGGGCGTCCTCTCCGGTGCAGTTGATGGCGCCGAGGCTGGACGGCTCGAAGAATCCCGCGTCGGCCAGCGAGGCGAAGTTGGTGCGGCGCCCGGGCAGCACGACCTTGCGCGCCCGGCAGTGCGCGCTGATCCAGACGTCGTCCACGAAGAACGCGGCGGACGGCGCGTGGCCATAGTCGATCAAGGCGGCGAGATCGAAGAAGCGCGGCTTCACGAGATATCCGGACACCCCGCGGACCATATCGACCTCGATCCCCTGCCCCGCCCGCGTGCAGTGCAGGGGCACCGGCGGAAGCCCGCCGAGCGTGGCGCGAAGGGTGGACGGCCGATCGATGAGATCCGCGGGGGCGTTCCAGCCACTGCCGGCGACCGCGATGTCGGGGTGCGCGTCGCTCTGCGACGTCATCTGCGCGACCAGGTGGCGGTGGTAGATGCGGTCGTCGTCCACGACCAAGAGACGCTGCTCGGGCGGCGCGCCGAGGAGCGCGGGAATCAGCTTCGTGGCCGGGCCGTAGTCGTCGCAGGCGCAGATCGTCACCGAGCGCAGACGGCGGAGCCAGTCGGGGATGGTGTAAGCGCATTGCTCGCGACGACTGAACGTCGGCACATTGAGGCGGATCGCCGCGGGACTGACGGTCTGATTGAGGAGGCTTTTCAGCGTCGGCGCCGTCCGATCGATGCGGCTCGGGAGCGTGGTCAGCGTCACGATGACGTCAGACCGGCGCGGGTTGGCCAGATTGCGGCGGTCAAGCCCGTCCAGGTCCTTGCCGCGCAATCGGAGATCGTACAGGGCATCGAACACCGGATGCTGTCCCGCGAAGTGTTCGTACACGTGCAGGCCGGCGGCGGCGGCGCACGCGGCACCGAGGGAGACTATCGCTGTCGTCACCGGAATACACGGTATATCATTTGAAAGGTACGCTGAAGTCGCGCACGGGGAAAACGAGTTGACGGATCGTCCGGTTCCGGCGCGCGTCGCGCTCGCAATGGTGCGCGACCTGGTCTCACCGCGGGAGGCGCGCCAGGCCGTGCTCCTGCTGGTGTGCATGCTGGTGACCGCGCTGACCGAAGTCGTCGGCATCGCGGGCCTCCTGCCCCTCGTCTCGGTCGTCACCGATCGCCGGCTCGTCGAAACGAACCGCTGGCTCGCGGCTTCCTACCACGCCCTCGATTTCCACTCGACCCAGCCGTTCGTCCTGTTCCTCGGCCTCGTCTTTCTCGCCCTGTACGTGCTGACGTACGCATGCAGCGCCTTCACCTACTGGCTGTGCCTCCGCTTCAGCCTCCAAATGAGCGACCGGCTCTCGACCGAGCTCCTCGACAGCTATCTCCACCGGCCCTACGTCTGGCTCCTCGGGCACAACTCCACGGACCTGACGCGCGGCGTCCTCGACGACTCCGACAAGCTGGTCGAGCGCTTCATCCTGCGCGGCACGACGATGGTCGCGCGCGCCGTGACCGCGCTCGCGATCTGCGGGGGCCTGCTCTGGATCAACCCGGTCGTGGCGCTGACCACGTCCGCCGTCCTGAGTGGGATGTACATCGTCATCTACCGGTTCTTCGAGAGTCGGGTCGATACCCTGGGCAAGCTCCGCAACCTGGCCAACGCGGAGCGCTACAAGGCCGTCGTGGAGGCCGTTGGCGCGGTCAAGGAAGCGCGCTGCCTCCACGGGCGCGCGCATTTCGTGGACGGCTTCCGTCAGCCGCACGTGCGCTACAGCCGGCTGCTCGCCAGGCAGCGGCTCATCGGCGAATGTCCCCGGTACTTCACCGAGATGCTGGCGGTCGGCGCCATCGTCGGCGTGCTGCTCTTTCTGGCGTCGAGCGACGCCACATCGACTCGCGCCTTCCCGCTCATCACCCTCTACATCATGGCCACCTGGCGCTTGGTGCCCGCGCTGCAGACGGTCTACAGCGACCTGGTGGAGATTCAGTTCTACATGCCGCTGCTGCAGCGCATCCACGGCGAGCTGACCGACCCCGCCCACGAGCGCCGGGATCGATCCTCAGTCCGCGTCCCCCTGCGCACGGGCATCCGTCTGCGGGGCGTTGGCTACACGTACCCGGACGCGGCCACCCAGGCCGTCCACGACGTCAGCCTCGACATCCCCAAGGATTGCTCCGTCGCCTTCGTCGGCTCGACCGGGTCGGGCAAGTCTACGCTGGCGGATATCCTGAATGGGCTCCTCATGCCGCAGACGGGCCAGGTCGAGATCGACGGGCAGCCGCTCGACGCGAGCGCCGTGGCAGGCTGGCAGCAGAATGTGGGGTACGTTCCGCAGGACATCTACGTCGTCGAGGACACCGTGCGCCGCAACGTCGCGCTGGGTCTGCCGGATTCGCGCATCGACGACGCGGCCCTCGAGCGCGCCTGCCGCATCGCCGGCATCCACGACTTCATCGTGGGGTCGCTCGATCACGGGTACGACACCGTGCTCGGCGAGCGCGGCGTGTCCCTCAGCGGCGGCCAGCGGCAGCGCATCGGGATTGCCAGGGCCCTCTACGCCGATCCGCAGGTCCTCATCCTGGACGAAGCCACGAGCGCGCTCGACAACCGCACCGAGTACGCAGTCATGCAGGCTATCCAGGCGCTGGCGCATAAGAAGACCATCGTCGTCATCGCCCACCGGCTGACCACCGTGCAGGCCTGCGATCAGGTGTACGTGCTCGACGGCGGGACTGTCGTATCGCGTGGCACGTTTCAGGAACTGCTCGAAACCTCCGGCCATCTCCGCGCGCTCGCGCGGCCTGACGGGCCGATGGCCCCCCCCGACGCCGTCTCCCCGGCGGCGGTGGCCATCTAGGACCACGCGTGTTGACCGGTCTGCGCCACGTGTACGACTCGGTTCGCCGTGTGCGCGCCGACGACGGGCCGGTCAATCCCGACGTGACGGTTGTCACCGCCTACGTCGAGATCCGGGATGTCCCTGCCGTGACCGAGGCGTCGTTCTCCAAGCGCAGCCCGGACCAGTACCTTGCGTGGATGCGTCCCGTGCTCTCCATCCGCCAGAACATGGTGATCTTCGTCGAGGAGGCCAACCGCGCCTTCGTGACCGAGGCGCGCAGGCATCTCGAGGCCCACACGCATATCGAGACGGTGGACGTGGACGCGCTGCGCCACTCGCGGCTCTACGCGGAGACACAGCGCATCATCGACGGCGGCTACATGCGCCAGGCGACCCGACCGCACCGCGTCGAGCTGCAGGCGCCGCTCTATGCGACGATCATGTTCTCGAAATTCGATTGGATGCGCGCCGCCATCAACCGGAACCCGTTCAAGACCAGGCACTTCCTATGGATGGATGCCGGGTACGGCCACGGCCTCGACACACGCCGCCGCTACCGCACCGTCGTCAACCGCGTGTGGCCGAGCGCGACGAAGAACCACCGCATGAACGACACCGTGCTGGTGCTCGGCACGGGTCTCCACCTGACGCACCTCGGCCCGGCGGAGATGATGACGACCCACAACCACGTCCTGGCCGGCGGCATCTGGGGGGGCGATCGCGAAAAGGTCCTCGAGTTCTGCCACCGTTTCGACGACGCCCTGGAGGAGGCCTTCGCGGCCAACCTCCTCGACGACGAGCAGAGCGTGATGTCCACGGTGTACTTGAGGTACCCTCATCTCTTCACAACCGTGGACTGCAGCTCCCGGCTGCGGGACCGCTGCTACTTCTTCAAGTATCTGGACGCGAGCGGACAATGAGTGCGTCGTCACCCGATCGAGGGGCACTGGTGGTGTCGCTCGATCTCGAACTGCTGTGGGGCTATCACGACGTCGGCATCAACGACGTCCTGCGCGGGCAATGCGACGGGGCGCGCGTCGCGATCCGCCGCCTGCTGGATCTGTTTACCGAGTACCGCGTGCCCGCGACGTGGGCGATCGTCGGCCACCTCTATCTCGACCGCGCCGAGCGGGATTCGCAGGGGAAAGCGCACCCGCACCATCCGCGGCCGGTGTATCCGTGGGTTCCGGGCGATTGGTTCGATCGGCTGCCCGCGGGAGACGCCGCGTCGTGCCCGGACTGGTACGGCCGCGACCTGGTGGAGATGATCCAGCAGGCCGGCCACCCGCAGGAAATCGGCTGTCACACGTTTTCGCACGTCATCTTCGGCGATCCGGGCTGCACGCCCGAGGTCGCGCGGGCCGAGTTGCAGCAGTGCGTCACCCTCGCCCACGCGCTCGGTATCGACCTGAAGACGATGGTGTTCCCACGCAACAAGGTCGGCCACCTGGGTCTTGTGCGCGAGGCCGGCATCGAGGTGTACCGCGGGCGCGACGTCGCGCCGTTCGGATGGCTGCCCACGTCGCTCCGCGACCAGGGCACGGTCCTCTCGCGCGTGCTGTCCGTGCCGCCCCCGCCCGTGCTCCCCTCGCGCACGCCCGAGGGGCTCGTCAACCTGCCCGGCTCGATGTTCTACATGGCCGCCACCGAATGGCAGCGCTTCGTGCCGATGGCATTTCGGACGCTCGTGGCCAAACGGGGCCTGCGGGACGCCGCGCGGCAGAAGGCCATCTTCCACTTGCGACTGCATCCGGAAGCGCTGGTGTTCGGGGCGGACCGGCTGTTCGCGGGCCTCGCCGACATCTTCGACGAGGCCGAGCGCCTGCGCCGCGCGGGCCATCTGCAGATGCTGTCGGTCTACGACGCCGCCATGCAGTACCTTCGGCCCGCTTCCGATCGTCCGCAATGACGGTGCTCGTCGTCCTCAGCGTGGCCGGGGCCCTCGCGCTCGGGATTCTCGTCGTGCTGCTCTGGGACACACCCGTCAGCACCACCCTCGCGAACGAAGGCACGCCCTACACGGTCGGCGCGGTCAGCCACGTCATCTCTGGCCTCGAACTGCCCGCGCGCCGGCCGCGTCTCATCCGCGGGCAGGTCCTCGAGGCCATGGCGGGCCTGCTTCGCTACGCGGACGCGGTCTTCGGCGAGCACGACCTTCCCTATTGGATTTCGTGCGGGACGCTGCTCGGCGCGGTGCGCCACGGCGGGTTCATTCCCTGGGACGACGACATCGATATCCAGATGCGGCTCGACGATCGCCCGCGGCTGCTCGCCCTGCGGGATCGGATCCGGCGCGACGGGTTCGTCCTGCTCGACGCCGGTGGCGGCTACAAGCTCGCGTGCGATAACTTCTGGCGGTTTCCCTACATCGACATCGCGATCGTCGAGCGGGCCGACGGCCGGTTGAAGTTGTGCTTTCCCCTGGCGGCGGACGGTCGGCCGACCTTCCGCAAAGCGCTCGAGTGGCCCAACGAGTGCCTGCCGGTCGAGCACGTCTTTCCGCTGACGCGCGTGGCGTTCGAGGGCTTCTCCGTCGCCGCCCCGGGGCGCACGCTCGATGCCGTCCGGCTCATGTACGGCGAGCGGTCGCTGACCGAAGTGCCGAGCGGCGGCAGCGTGCTGCCCTGGATTGTGAACCACCGCACCGACAGCATGCTCCTCAAGCTCGGCATCGTCGAAGGCTGATGGCCTGGCCGGTCGCTGCGTGGATCGTGGCCGTGCCCGCCCTCGTGCTCGGTGGGCTCTTCGGCATCACCCCGCTCATCGATGCGCGGCGGCAGCGCCTTTTGCGGCAGTGCCTGATCGACATGTGCGACGTGCTGAACACACACGGCATCGACTACTGG
>JBEQUD010000041.1:0-5346 GCA_040349235.1 Acidobacteriota bacterium | reverse complement strand
GTGTCGAACTGGGCGTCGGCTGCATGGTATCGGCCGGTGCCGTCGTCATGCCCGGCGTGAAAGTCGCACGCGGGGTCCTCCTCAACACGCGATGCTCGGTCGATCATCACAGCGTCGTCGGCGCGTTCGCGCACATTGGTCCAGGGGCGACCGTCGGGGCGGACGTGACCATCGGAGACCGCACGCTCGTCGGCCTTGGCGCGTCTGTCATGTCGGGCCGGCGCGTCGGCGCCGACACGGTGGTGGGGGCGGGCGCGCTCGTGACGCGCGATCTCCCTGACGGGGTTGTCGCGGTGGGAGTGCCAGCCCGCGTCACGCGCGCGCGCCGCTGAGCGCGTGAGCCCTCTACGGATGCTGGGCCGCAAGATAGGCCGCCGCGACGTCGGCGGCCGAACCGGCCATCCGTAGGCGGCCCCGGTCGATCCAAATCGCGCGCGAGCAGAGGCGGACGATGCTGTGCATATCGTGCGAGACGAGCAGCAGCGTCGTCCCGTGCCGGCGGAAGTCGTCGAGCCTGGCGGCGAATTTCACCTGAAACCGCTCGTCCCCCACGCCCAGCGTTTCGTCGATGACGAGGATCTCCGGGTCCACGTCACTCGCCACGGCAAATCCAAGCCGCGCAACCATGCCGCTCGAGTAGGTGCGCACGGGAGCGTCGATGAACGCGTCGGGCTCGGCGAATTGGACGATGCGGTCGAACCGCGCGGCGATATCGCGGTGGCCGAGTCCGAGCAATGTGCCATTGAGGAAGATGTTCTCGCGACCAGTCAGCTCGGGATGAAACGCGCCGACAATGTCCAGAATGGGCGCGACACGACCGCGCACCCGCACGCGCCCGCCCGTCGGCGACAGCACGCGCGCCACCAGACGCAGGAGCGTCGTCTTGCCCGCACCGTTGGGGCCGATCACCCCCATCGCGTCGCCGCGCCCAACGGTCACGCTCACGTCCTGCAGGGCGTCGTGGTCCACGTAACGCACGCGGCCCGTGAGCCGCCGAATCGCGTATTCCTTCAGCGAGAGAGCCGGATCGATGGGCACACGATAGCGGACCGTCACGTGCTCGATCACGATCGACGCGTCCGCGCGCGGCTCGAGGCCCGTCTCCGGAGCCGCCTCAGACTTTGTAGGGGAGATCATCAGCAGTCCGGGTGAACAGCCACCAGCCGGCCACGAGCGTCACAAAGGCGATCGCGAAATCGGCGAGCAGCACGTCCGGTGACGGAAACCGATGCGCGTAGATGGGCGTGCGAAAACTCTCGACGACATAGGTCATCGGGTTCGCGCGGAACAGCCACTGGTACTGTCCGGGCACGATGTCCCTAGGGTAGATCACCGGCGTGACATACATCCACGCCGTCAGCACCACTTGATAGAGATCGACGACGTCGGCGAAATATCGCGCCAGCGACGACACCACGAGTCCAATGCCGAGCGCGAACATCGCCGCGCACGTCGCGGCGAACGGCACGACGACGAGCGACAGGCCCCACGGCGCACGATAGACGACGAGCAGGCCGGCCAGCGGCACCATGGCGAGCGCCAGGTGCACCAGCCCGGTCACGACCGTCGCGACGCCGAAGACCGTGCGCGGCGTGTAGATACGCCGCCAGAAATCGGCGCCGCCGACGATTTCGGCGGCCATCACCGACGTGGTCTGCGCGAAGAAGTTCCACATGAGGAGACCCGGGAGGAGATAGACGGGATAATCGGGCGCGGCTGTTCGGAAGAGCGCCGAGAACACGACGCTCAGCACCACCATCGTCAAGAGCGGACTGAGAATGGACCACGCGACGCCCAGAACCGAGCGCTTGTACCGGACCTTGATGTTGCGCGCGACAAGGTGACGAACCAGGTCCCGGTAGCGCACGAGCTCGACGATCTCGCGCGTGAACGGCGGCGGGCGGTGCGCTGAGTCGTAGTCGTAGGCCTGGGCCACGGGCTCCATTCAAGGCGATGTCAGGCGGATTGCTTCAGGGGCGCGTCGTTCGCAGCGGGGCGATACAGCACGTGCTCGTAGAGTGCCGCGATGGAATCAGCGGTTCGCGCGATCTGAAAGCGCTCGAGCATGAGCCGGCGGCCGGCCCTGGCCATCGCACGCGCCCGGCTGGGTTCGTCGAGGAGGGCGAGGATGGCTGCGGCCAGCGCCGGCGGGTCTGCTGGCGGCACGAGCAGACCCGTTTCGTGGTCGCGAACCGTCTCCGGCATGCCGCCGACGCGTGTCGCCACGGTGGGCGTCTCCATCAGCAGCGATTCGATCGTGCCGCCGTAGTTCTCGCTGAGCGAACACTGGACGGCGACGTCGAACGCCGAGATGACGTCGGGGATGTCGCGGCGGAGGCCGGTGAAGATGACGGCGTCGCCCAACCCTTCGTCGCGGCACCGTTCCATGAGGCGCTGGCGATAGCGCTCTCCCGCGGCGCCCCAGCCGCCCCCCACGAGCAGAAACCGCGTGTCGGGCCTGCGCGCGCGAACCAGACGCGCGGCCGCGATGAAATCCTCGTGTCCCTTGATGCCGCGGTTGCGGAGAAAAGCCGGCGTGTGCCAGCCGCCGCGCGGTGGATAAAAGTAGGCGACGAGGCCGACGATGGGCGTTAGGCCGTCCAGTCCGAGCTCACGGCGGATGCGCGCCGGGTCGGCGCGCGCCGGATCGAAAGGCGTCGGATCGACGCCGTACCGGATGCAGGCAAGTCTCGGCGCGCGGAGTCCGATCGCGAGGTAGCGGTCGCGTGTCCATTCGGAGCCGGCGACGACGCGGTGATCCATCCACCAGGTGCGCCGATCGGCCCAGCGCGTCAGCGGCGCGTCGAGATGAAGCGGACCCGGCACCATCGAGACGCGACACGGCACGCCGGCGAGCCACGCCGCAAGTCTGCCGATGAAGATGGAACTGAAGATGTGCGTGTGCACCACGGCAGCCCGTTCCCTCCGAAATAGGTAGGCAAGCCGGCAGATGGCGATCGGTACGCGGAACGCGTACACCAGGACGCGAAGCCGGCCCCACTCGGGCGCGAACGACAGGCGCATCGTCCGATACGGCACGTCCGCCGCGCGCAGGCTCGCGGCGAGGTCGCCCTCCGGCGCGCCGATGATGGCGCTGACGTCGTAGCCGTGCTGGCGCTGCTGCCGGCAGATATCGACCAGCCACTGCGCGTTCTCTGTGGCACCAGCCACCTGAATCACGCGCGAGGACGGATAGACGCCCGTCGTCGGGCCGGCAAAGCTTGGACGGACGAACGCGAGCAGGCGCCAGATGGCGCGAGCAAGCGCGTTCGACAGAGCATCGGCGCGTGCGAACGAGAACCGTCCAGCCAGACGTCTACCCGCGCGCTGGGCCAACCGCGATGCGGGTCCGCGGTGGGGTTGCAGGAACAACGCGATCAATTGCCATGTCCGCCGTGGCAGCGCGACCAATCGGACGACGGTGTGTCGCAGACGGAAACCGTACTCGTGCGGCGCTCCCGCGCGTCCCGCGCAGACCTCGTCCGCGTGTCTCGCGTAGAGCGCTTCGAGGTCATCAACCGTTGTGGACAGGGTGAAGTGCTCGAGCGCAAACGCACGGCCGCGCGCGGCCAGGCGCGCGGCGAGCGGGCGATCGGTCAGCAGACGAAGGATGGCATCCGCGAGGGCCGTCGGATCGTCTGGCTCGACAAGTAGGCCCGTCTCTTCGTGGTGGACGCTGTCCACGAGGCCGCCGACGGCCGATGCGACGAGCGGGCGCGCCATCAGGAGTGATTCCAGACTACCGCCCAGGTTCTCGCTGAGCGAGCACTGAACGGACACGTCGAAGGCGGCGAGCGTGTCGGGGATGTCCGAGCGAGCGCCGACAAATCGGACGGCGTGTGCGACGCCCAGCTCCGTCGCGAGCGCTCTGAGCGACACTTCGTACGCGCGGCCCTCAGCCCCCCAGCCTTCTCCGACGAGGAGAAACGTGGCGTCGGGCACGCGCGCGAGGACGCGCGAAACGGCGCGCAGCAGCACGTCGTGCGCCTTGATGCCGCGGCCGGCCAGATGCCTGGGCGTGTACGGAGTGTCAGGCAGCGGCGGGTAGAAATAGGCGACGATGCCGACGGTCGGCGTCTCAGGCGCAAGGCCCAGTTCCCGACGCACGCGCCCGCCGTCGGCGCACGCGGGGTCGAACGACCGCTCGTCCGGGCCGTAGTAGATGAGGTCGAGTCGATCGGCGGATACGCCGTGCCGCACGTACAGCGTCCGCGTGTGCTCGCAGGACGCGATCACGCGCGTGTCCGCCCATGCCGTGCGCGCCTCGATCTCGCCGAGAATCGGCGCCTCGAGATAGTACGGACCAGGAATCATCGAGAAGCGGACGGGCACGTCCGCCAGCCAGCCCGCTATCCGGCCGAGAACGATCGACGGAAACAAATGGTAGTGGACGATGTCGGGACGTAGACGACGCAGCAGGCGGACGAGCGCAAATAGCCTGCGGCCGACCGTCAGCAGGTTGCGACTCGAGAAGGCATCGAGGTCGAGGACGTCGTAGGGAATGACGTCGCGTTCGAGCCGTGGGGCCAGATTGCCGTCTCGGCCCGCGATGACGGCCGACACGTCATGGCCTCGCGCGGCGAGCTCTTTCAGCATCTCGTGCATCCAGAGCGCGCCGTTGGCCGTGGCGGCGATGTGCACCACGCGCAGGCGTCGAGCGGGCCGCGGGGCGAACGGCATGGCCACGAGTCAGCTTAGCTCGGATGACGCGGGCAGGCATGGCAATCGTCCACGAGCGTGCGCGCCTCACGGACAACGCCAAAGACGTCTCCTGTCGTCTAGTGGCGGGGGGCTGCAGCCTCGTCCGGGCGGTGCTGTCCGATGCGCTCGGAGACCAAGCTCGTATTCCGCGACACGTCCGCGATGCTGGTGCTGATCTCGGCGGTGGCGAGGACCTGCTCCCGGGTCGAGGCTTCGATGGCGTCGGCGGTGTGGCACGCCCGCGTCAGGGTGTCCTTCACGCCGTCGATGAGGCTGGCGACCGTCGAGACGCTGGCAATCATCCGCTCGAGCTCGCGGGCGATTTCCCCGGACGCCTTCGCGGTGCCGCGCGAGAGCTCCTTGACCTCGGTTGCCACCACGGAGAACCCGCGACCGTGCTCGCCGGCGCGCGCCGCCTCGATGGTCGCGTTGAGCGCCAGCAGATTGGTCTGCGAGGCGATGCTGTTGATGAGCTCGACCACATCGCCGATCCTGGTCGCCGCCATCGTCAGCTCGGCAATACGCGCATCGGTCTGCTGGGCCTGGCTCACGGCCTCCTGGGAGATCTTGGTCGAGCTTTCGATCTGGCGCCCGATTTCGCCGATCGAGGATGCCATCTCCTCGGTGGCCGCCGCCACCGACTGC
>JBEQUD010000365.1:0-5778 GCA_040349235.1 Acidobacteriota bacterium | reverse complement strand
AGCTCGATCGTGATGAAGGCGCGCGCGGCGGTGGGCGCATCGACTGTCACCTGGACGTCCACGGACTCGACATCGAGGCCGCCGGCCGGCGGCGTCCACGCGCGAAAGGCCTGCGCGACCGCGGCGCCCGAGGTCAACACCGGTCCGGCCGGACCGAGCTGGACGTGGGCGTTGCTCGCCAGGTAACGCCCGAGCACGGCCGCCCGGGCCAGACGGTCGGCGTCGCTCCAGCCGCTGTCCGGGACGGAGAGCGTCGCGGCGAGCGCGCCCAGCTGGCGTTTAATCGCACGCTGGGGGTTGAACCACCACTGATACGTAAAATACGCGACGAGCAGCACCAGGACGACCGAAACGTACCGCGATCCGCTGGTCTGCACCCGTCTAGGCCAGCTCGAGCCGGGCGTACTTGGCGCGCAGCGTCTTCAGGCCGGCGACCGAAAACCGCACCACGAGCTTGACGTCGTCGGTGACGGCCGCGACGCTGATGACGTTGCCCACGCCGAACTGCGGGTGCCGGACACGCGCTCCTGGCCGCAGCGACAGTCCCGTGGACTGGTCCTCGTCCTCGTAGGCGTAGGTCGGCGCGGGGTCGCGCGTCGGCGCGGACCGCTGGCGTCCATAGGGGTTGGGACGGGATTCGTAGTGGCCGTAGCCCGTCTGGCGCTGGCTCGATGCGTAGGTCGGCGTCACGCGCTCCAGCAGCTCGGCCGGCACCTCGTCGATGAATCGCGAGGGCTCGCTCGACTGATATTCCCCGAAAATGCGCCGCCGTGCGGCGCCGGTCAGCACCAGACGCACCCGGGCGCGCGTCATCCCCACGTAGCAGAGGCGGCGCTCCTCCTCGAGCTCTTCGTCGTCCTCGCGCGACCGGGCGTGGGGGAACAGGCCCTCTTCGAGCCCCGCCATGACGACGACGGGGAACTCGAGGCCCTTCGCGCTATGCAGCGTCATCATCCACACACGCGCGTCGCGCGAGCCCTGCTCCTCGTCGGCATCCGAGAGGAGCGAGAGGCGATCGACGAAGCCGCCGAGCGACGGCTCGGCCTCGCGACTCTCGTACTCCTGCGCAGCCGAGACCAGCTCCGCCAGGTTCTCGGCCCGCCCCTCCGCCTCTTCGCTGCGCTCCTCGCGTAGATCCTGGAGGTACCCGCTCTGGTCGAGCATCTTGCCGATCGCGATGGAAATCGGCTCGCGCGCCGCCATCTCCGTGAGGGAGGCGATGAGATCCCGGAACGCGGCGAGCGACGCCGCGGCGCGCCCGCTGTAGGCCCCCGCCTGGAGCCCGCGCACGAGGCGGGTCCATAGCGAGTTTGCCGCAACGGCCGGCTGCAGCCCCACGGAGAGCAGCGGGAACGCGGCATCCCGCTCGTCCACGTCCGCGTGGGCGTAGGTCTCGAGCGCGTCCATCACGCCTTTGCCGATGCCGCGCGCGGGGACGTTGATCACCCGCCGCAGGCTCACGTCGTCGTGGGGGTTGATGACCAGCCGCATGTAGGCGAGCGCGTCCTTGATTTCCTTGCGCTCGTAGAAGCGGACCCCGCCCACGATCTTGTAGGGGATGGCCTGCCGCATCAGCGCGTCTTCGATCGCGCGGGACTGCGCGTTGGTCCGGTAGAGCACCGCCGCCGCCACCGGCGCGTCGCGGTCGTCGGCGAGCGCGCTCCGCACGGTGCGCGTGATGAAGTCGGCTTCCTCGAGCTCGTCGCCTCCGCGGAAGTACGCGATCGGCGCGCCGCCCGCCTGGTCCGTCCACAGCCGCTTCTCGCGGCGGTTGCGGTTCTGGCTGATGACGGCGGACGCGCCGTCGAGGATGACCTGCGTGGACCGGTAGTTTCGCTCGAGCTTGACGACGGCGACCTCGGGGAAATCGGTCTCGAAATCGAGGATGTTGCGCAGGTCCGCGCCGCGCCACTTGTAGATGGACTGGTCCGGGTCGCCGACGACGGCCAGGTTGCGATGGACGCTCGCGAGACGACGGATCAACAGATACTGCGGGCGGTTCGTATCCTGGTACTCGTCAACCATCACGAAGCGGAACTGCTCGGCGTATTTGGCGCGCACGCTCGTGGACTGCTCGAACAGATCGACCGTCTTCAGCAGCAGGTCGTCGAAATCGAGCGCGCTGCTTTCCTTGAGCGCGTTGAGGTAGTAGGTGTAAATCTTCGCGATCTGCTCGTCGCGCCGGTTCCAGCCGGCGGCGTTCACCATCGCCTCGGGGCTCTCCATGCGGTTCTTCGCGTGGCTGATGCGCGAGAGCGCGGCGCGCGGCTGCACCATGCTGTCGTCGATGTGCAGGGACTTGAGCGCCAGCTTGACGATGGAGAGCTGGTCCGACGAGTCGTAGATGACGAAGTCTCTCGAGAGGCCGATGGCCGGCGCCTCCCGCCTGAGCAGACGCGCGCACAGGGAATGGAAGGTGGACACCCACATCCGGCTGCAGTCCGCGCCGAGCAGCGCGGAGACCCGGGCGCGCATCTCCTCGGCGGCCTTGTTCGTGAACGTGACGGCCAGCACCTCTTCCGGGCGGGCATGCCCGTCGCCGACGAGATACGCGATCCGGCTGGCGATGACGCGCGTCTTTCCCGAGCCCGCGCCGGCGAGAATCAGCAGCGGGCCGTGGATATGGAGGACCGCTTCGCGCTGTTCGGGGTTGAGGGCGTCGAGCAACTGCATGGGGCTCAGGGGTGCGGCCTGAGCCTATTCTACCGTGACGCTCTTCGCGAGGTTGCGCGGCTGATCGACGTCGCAGCCGCGGCGGACGGCGATGTCATAGGCGAGCAGCTGCAGCGGCAGAACGAACACGATGGGCGTGAGCAGCTCGGGGACCGGCGGCAGCTCGATGACGAAATCCTTCGCGCGGTCGAGAATGGACCACAGTTTGTGGGTCCCACTGGTCGCGATCGCGACGACCGAGCCGCCGCGCGCCTTGGCCTCCTGCATGTTGCCAATCATCTTCTCGAAGACATGATCGGCCGGCGCGAGGGCGACGACCGGCATCAGCTCGTCGATGAGCGCGATCGGCCCGTGCTTCATCTCGCCAGCCGGGTAGCCTTCGGCATGGATGTAGGAAATCTCCTTGAGCTTCAGCGCCCCCTCGAGCGCGATGGGATAGTTGATGCCGCGTCCCAGGTACAGGAAGTCCGTGCGCGTGTGGAACCGCGCGGCCACCTCCTCGATCTCGGGGGCCACCTTCAGCGCGTCGCTGAGGAACTGCGGGAGCTGCAGCAGCGCATCGACGTGGCGCCTCGACGTGTCGGACGACAGCGCGCCGCGCGCCTGCCCGAGCCGGAGGGCGAGCAGGTAGAGGGCCGTCAGCTGCGAGGTGAAGGCCTTGGTTGACGCGACGCCGATTTCCGGGCCGGCGTGCGTGTAGAGGGTGCCATCGGTTTCCCGGGTGGCCATGCTCCCGACGACGTTGCAGACGGCGACGCTGCGCGTTCCCAGGCCCTTGGCCTCCCGAAGGGCGGCCAGCGTGTCGGCTGTTTCTCCGGACTGCGTGATGACGACGGCCAGCGTGTGCGGCGGCACGATCGGCTGCCGATAGCGATACTCGGATCCGTAGTCCACTTCGACGGGCAGGCGCGCCAACTGCTCGATCATGAACTTGCCGACGAGCGCGGCATGCCACGACGTGCCGCAGGCGAGGATGGTGACGTGCTCGACGGCGCCGAGCTCGGCCTCGTCGAGCCCGAGCTCTTCGAGGAACACCCGCCCCGAGTCCTGCGACACGCGGCCGAGGATGGTTTCCCGCGCCGCGGTCGGCTGCTCGAAGATCTCCTTGAGCATGAAGTGCTTGTAGCCGGCCTTCTCGGCCATGATCGGGTCCCACAGCACGCGCTGCGGGGTTTTCGCAATCGGCCGGCCGGCGAAGTCCGTGAACACGACGCCGGTCTTCGCGATCGTCGCCATCTCCTCGTCGCCGAGAAACACCACATCGCGCGTGTGGCTGAGCAGCGCCGGCGTGTCGGAGGCCACGAAGAATTCCTTGTCGCCGAGGCCGACGACAATCGGGGGGCCGTTGCGCACGGCCACGATCTTCTCGGGATCGTCCGCGGAAATCAGCACCAGGGCGAAATGACCGCGCATCAGCTTCAGCGCCCGGCGGACAGCGTTCTCGAGGCCGTCGGCCCGTGTCTCGCGCTCGACCAGATGCGCGACGATCTCCGTGTCGGTTTCCGTGACGAACGTGTGCCCCTGCTGCTGCAGCTCGTGCTTGAGATCGAGGTAGTTCTCGATGATCCCGTTGTGGACCACGACGATCTTGCCCGTGCAGTCGCGATGGGGATGCGCGTTCTCCTCGGTCGGCCGGCCGTGCGTGGCCCAACGCGTGTGCCCGACGCCGTAGTCGCCCGTGAGGGGATCGGCCTTGATGACGCCCTCGAGATTGGCGAGCTTGCCGGCGCTGCGGCGTATATCGACGACGCCGTTTCGGACGACGGCCACGCCGGCCGAGTCGTAGCCCCGGTATTCCAGACGACGCAGCCCATCGACGAGCACGGGGACCACATCCTTCGATCCGATGTAACCGATGATTCCGCACATATCAGTGGTCCTGCCCGCCGTGGTTACGGCTTCTTCCTGCGCCCCGCGACCCAGCCTTCGATGTTGCGCTGCTTGCCCGCGCTGACGGCCAGCGCGCCGCTCGGCACGTCCTCGCGCACAGTGGTGCCGGTGCCGACGTAGGCGTCCGGGTGCACGGTGACGGGGGCGATGAGCTGCGTGTCGCTTCCGATGAAGGCGCCGTCGCCGATGACGGTCGCTGTCTTCTTGACCCCGTCGTAGTTGCAGGTGATGGTGCCGGCACCGATGTTCACCTTGCGTCCGATGGTCGCGTCCCCCAGGTAGGTGAGGTGCATCGCCTTCGATCCCGCGCCGAGGACCGTGTGCTTGAGCTCCACGAAGTTGCCCACGCGCGCCCCCTCGCGGAGCTCCGCGTGGCCGCGCAGATGGGCGAAGGGCCCGACGCGCGCGTCGTCGCCAATGGTCGCGTCCCCGATCACGCAGTGGTCCAGCACCGTGACGCGGTCGCCCAGCCGCGATCCGACGATGCGGACGCCGCTATGGATCTCGCAGCTGCTGCCGACTGTCGTCTGGCCCTCGAGCGTCACCCCGGGATGGAGGATCGTGTCCGGACCAATCACGACGCCCGGATCGATGTAGGTCGTGGCGGGGTCTTCAATCGTCACGCCCCCGGCCATGAGCGCGTCGTTCTTTCGTTGCCGGAGGATGCGGCCGACCTCGGCCAGCTCGCGTCGGCTGTTGACGCCCGCAACCTCGTCGGCGCTCGGGGCGAGGGTCGTTTCGACCGGCCGATTGCGCGCCCCGAAGATCGCCACCAGATCGGGCAGGTAATGCTCCCGTTGCGCGTTGTCGCTGCCGATGGCGTGCACGGCCGCGAACAGCCCCTCGGCGGCGAACGCGTAGATGCCGGAATTGATTTCACGGATCTCGCGCTCGGCGGGCGACGCGTCGCGCTCCTCGACGATACGGGCGATGGCGCCGCCGTTCCGGACGATGCGGCCATAGCCCCGCGGCGCGTCCACCACGGCCGTCAGGACGGTGGCGGCGGCGCCGGTCGCGGCATGGTGATCGCGCAGGCGGGCCAGCGTGTCGGACGAGAGCAGCGGAACGTCGCCCGACAGCAGGAGGATGGTGCCGGCCGCCGCGCCGAGCAAGGGCTCCGCTGTCAGCAGCGCGTGCCCGGTCCCGAGCTGCGGCTCCTGGACGACGAAGCGCAGGTCGGGCTGGTCCGCGAAGGCCGCCTTGACGGCCTCGGCC
>JBEQUD010000008.1:0-12262 GCA_040349235.1 Acidobacteriota bacterium | reverse complement strand
GAGGAGGCGCTCGCCGCGCTCGGACTCGAACGCAACGTGGTGACGACGGTGAGCGGCTTCGCGACAGCTATAGCGCTCGCGCGCGGCTCAGACCTGGTGGCGACCGTCCCCGAGCAGCACACGGCAGCCCTGCGTGCCGGTACACACACCTTCGCACTGCCGTTCAAGCTGCCATCGATTATGGTATCGATGCTCTGGCATCCGCGCATGCACGCGGATCCTGTCCACGCCTGGTTGCGCGAATGTGTGCGAAAGACCGCGGTGGATCCAAACCGGCGGTTCTGAAGGGAATCGGTCAGAGCCCTTCGTGGATGCGGTGACGTCGCGATCGCGAAGCGGCGTCGAACGATAGGCGCGCAGGACTCTGACGGATTGTGTTGTCAATGACTTGGCTGGCGATTCTCGGTCCATTTGACGAATGCAATATCAGCGGTGCACTGTTGCAGCCGATGGAATCACGAGACATGAGCCTGATCCTGACGCTCGACGCGCTCCTGCAAGAGGGTAGCGTGACGCGGGCCGCGAGCCGACTCGGACTGAGCACCCCTGCCGCCAGCCACGCCCTCGCTCGGATTCGCGAACGACTCGGGGATCCGCTGCTGGTGCGAAGTGGCCGCTCGATGACGCTGACGCCCCGCGCCGAAGAACTGCGGCCTCTCGTCCGCAGTCTCGTGGAAGAGGCCAGGCGGGTTCTCTCGCCAGCGGGATCCTTCGAGCCGAGCGCGCTCCGTCGCACGTTCACGATCTTCGCGACCGACCAGGCGCTGCTGGTCCTCGGGCCGTCGGTGGATCGCCTGGTGAGGGCGGAAGCGCCAGACGTGACGCTCCGGTTTCTCCCGAGCGTCGCGGACGACTGGATTCCACTGCGCGACGGCACAGCCGACCTATCGGTGTGTCTCCCAGGACCCTTCCCGCCAGAGTTCCGAACTCGGCAACTCCTCACGGAGCGGTTCGTGTGCGTTGTCCGCCGAGACCATCCTCGGGTCGGCCGCCGACTCACCCTGGACACGTACCTCGCGCTCGACCACATCGTCGTGGCACCGTTGGGCAAGCCGAGTCAGGTTGATCAGGTGCTGGCCGAGCGCGGCCAGCAGCGGAGAATTCGACGTGTAGTGCCCTACTTCGCCGCCGCCCTCCACCTCGTGGCCGTCACGGATGACGTGCTCACCGTATCCGAGAGCGCTGCTGGCGCAGTCCAGGAGACCTTGGCGATCCGCGTGGCGGAGCCGCCGATCCGGCTCCCGTCGTACGCGGTCAACCTGCTGTGGCATCCGAGGCTGGACAACGAGCCCGCCAATCAGTGGCTGCGCGAGGTGTTCGTTCGGGCCGCGGGCACGGTGACGAACGCCCACGCGCAGACACCGGCTCCGCGACGCGCCAGGAGATCGGCCCGCCGGTAGCGCCCCGCATGATTCCAGATTGCACGCCCTGCAACTCACAGTTGCAGCCGTCTGCATTGATTGAACCTACCCGTGCGCTCTATCGTGAAATCTGCACCCATTGCTCGAGGAGTGACCAGATGAGCGCAAGCCTGAACGTGACGAACGCTGACGCAAAGAAGCGGATCCTGATGGTGGCCGCCAATCCCTCCACCTCCACGACGACGGGCTGGCCGATCGGGTTCTGGTGGGCCGAGCTCACGCATCCGTATTGGGCCTTCACGGAGGCGGGTTACGACGTCGAGATCCGGAGTCCCCTTGGTGGCGCGCTGCAGGCGGACGGTTACAGCGATCCCGAGGACGCCAGCGGCTACTCGACCCACGATATCCTCAGCCTCGGTTTCAAGAAATCGCCGACACACGCGGCGCTTCTGCAGAACACCAAGAGCCTCGACAACGTGGACCCAGCCGGATACGCCGGCGTCTTCCTGGCTGGCGGGCAATCGCCTATGTACACGTTCCGCGGCAATAGCAATCTCGAGCACCTCGTGTCGCGCTTCTACGAAGCGGGCAAGGTCACGGCGCTGGTCTGCCATGCCACGTGCCTGCTCCTCGACACCAAGCTCTCGAGCGGCGAACTCCTGGTGAAAGGCAGGACGTGGACCGGGTTTGCCAATAGCGAGGAGCAGTTCGCGGACAACTTCGTGGGCAAGCGTATTCAACCGTTCTGGATCGAAGACGAGGCGCGCAAGATTCCGCACACTAACTTCGTCGTCGATCAGATGTTCCGCGAGTTCGCTGTGCGCGATGGCCGTCTGGTCACAGGACAGCAGCAATACTCGGGCGCACCCGCCGCGCGACTCGTCATCGAAGCCCTCGGTCGGTGAGAGCGCCCAGAGGGCGTCTGGAGAAGTGATTGATGAAGATCGCATGCATCGGCTACGGCAACGTCGGCGCGCCCCTGGCGGACCACCTGCAGCGCCTTGGGCATCAGGTTACCCTGGCCGCGAGCGACGCCAGTGCGGAGGGCGTGAAGAAAGCGCGAGCGAGAAACGCCAGCCTCGCAGTGGCGCCCATCAACCAGGCGGTGACGGCTGCCGACGTGGTATTCCTGGCCACGCCGTTTCAGGCCAATGAAGGGGTGCTGAAGGCCGTGGGTGATGCCCTGAACGGGAAGATCCTCGTGGATTGCACAAACCCGGTCGGCCCCGGCCTCACGCATGGTCTCGAGAACGTCCAGTCAGGTTCGGAGATGGTGCAGGCGCTGGTGCCCGGAGCCAAGGTCGTCAAGGCCTTCACTATCTACGGATTCGAGAACCTGGAGAGCAACGCCTATCCGGCCTACCACGTCAAGCCGGTGATGATGTACTGCGGCAATGACGCGTCGGCCAAGACGATCGTCGGCGGGTTGATCGCGGAGCTGGGCTGGGAACCGCTCGACGTCGGCGGACTCGAACAGGCGCTGCATCTCGAGCACATGACGCTGCTCTGGGTGCGGATGGTCCGCGCCAACGGCGCCACGCCTCACATGGTGTGGGCGGCGCTCCGTCGATGACCGCCGTGATGCGGAACGCAGATATTTCGTTCTTCCGCACTGGATGCGGGGCGCAGCGCCTGAGCGAGAGGGAGGTGGCACCTACGACCCACACCCATATGGGATAATCGAGGGCGGGGCACCCCACCTTCGAGGATTCGATGTTTCGACGCGTAACGATGGTCCTGCTGATGACGCTCGGCGTCACGCGCCCTGGCGCGGCACAGGATCTGGTCGCCAAGGGCCGCAGGTTGTTCACGGATCAACACTGCACCCTCTGCCATTCCGTGCACGGGCGGGGCAATGTCAAGGGCGCGATGGACGGCGCGGGCAGCGTGCTGACGGCCGACGAAATTCGCGCGTGGCTCACTGACACCCAGGGCATGATTGCGAAGACAAAGCCCACCCGCAAGCCGGACATGAAGCAGTACACGCTCGCCAAGGACGATGTCGATGCGCTGGTGGCGTACGTGCTGTCGCTGAAGCGAAGATAGGCCCATGTCCAGGCAAGGGCGCGGCGGCAACCGGAAAGTGGCGCCCGGCCTGGTGGCGGTCAGCTCCGCCGCGATTCTCGCGGTCTACGCGGCCGGCTACGTCCGGACCCGTTCGGCCGCCGAACAGTTTCGCGAGGACGAGGCGCAACGTCGGCGGGCCGGCCCGCCCGACGCGGCACCGCGAACGTTGCCCGACGCGCCGTCGTCGCCGGCGCTGCGACCGACGTCCCGCTCGGGGACCGCTGCGTCCGGTGGCGGTCGCGTCCCTGCGCCCGCCGAGGGTGCCGCGCGCGCGGGCGCGGCGCCGGCGGTAGCGGCGCCTGCATCGAGTCCGGCCGCACCGCCTCCGCTCGCGCCGCCTCCGGCCGCGGCGGCCACCCGCACCCCCGCCACGTCCGTGGCTGGGGCGGCTGTGCCCCCCGTCGGTTCGCTGCCGGGCGGCCCGGCTGCGCACACCGTCCCCGCGCCCATTGGCAGCGCACCCCCGCCGGTCGCCACCCCCACCGCGCCCGCTGCCAACTCCGCGGCGGTGCCGGCGAGCGCTGCGGCAACCGGCCCCGAGAATCCGAACGCGCGTTCCACGTCGGCCGAGTCCACCGTGGCCACGCCGGCCGCGGCGCCTGTGCACTACAGGGACGGCACGTACACCGGCTGGGGCACGTGCCGTCACGGCGATATCGAGGCGACGGTGGTCATCGAAGGCGGACGCATTGCCTCCGCCGCGATCTCGCAGTGCCTGACGCGCTACTCGTGCTCGTGGATTGCCGCGTTGCCCCCGCAGGTCGTCACCGATCAGAGCCCCGAAACCGACATCGTGAGCGGCGCCACGCAGAGCTCGGATGCTTTCTACTACGCCGTCGTCGAGGCGCTGGGGAAGGCGAAATGAAGCGCTCGGCCGCGCTGATGGGGACGATCATCACAATCCATGTGGACGACGCCGACGACGGTCCCACCGACGGAGCTCGGGGCAGCGACCAGCGAATCCGCGAGCGTCAGGAAGCCGTCGAGCGCGCATTCGGCTGGTTTCGCGAGGTCGAAGCGTGCTGCAGCCGGTTCGACGCCGACAGCGAGCTGATGCAGCTCGTCGCACGGCCGGGTGTGCCGGTTCGTGCGAGCAGGACGCTCCTCCACGCGGTCCGGCTGGCACTGGCCGTGGCCGAAGAAACCGGCGGCGCCTTCGATCCGACGGTGGGCGCAGAGGTGGCGTCGCGCGGATTCGATCGTCACTACCGGACGGGCCAGCGCCCGCGCCTGCCGATCGTGCCGGACGACCGCGCGACGTATCGGGACGTCGCGGTCGATCTGGACGCGGAGACCATCACGCTCGGGTGCCCGTTGCTCCTGGACCTCGGTGCGGTGGCCAAGGGGCTCGCCATCGACCTGGCCGCGCGCGAGCTGCGCGTGTGGAAGAATTACGCCGTCGATGCGGGTGGCGACCTCTATGTCGCCGGCCGTGGGCCGGGTGGGGGGCCGTGGTCCGTCGGCATCCGCCACCCGCGCGACGATCATCGGTTGATCGAGACGCTGTCTGCGTCGGATTGCGCCGTCTGCACGTCCGGTGACTACGAGCGCATGGGCGCCAACGCGCAGGGCGAGAGCGGCCATCACATCCTCGACCCGAGGACCGGCGCGACCGCGGTTCGCGCCGCGAGCGTGACCGTCGTGGCATCGACCGCCATGTTGGCCGATGCGCTGGCGACAGCGGCCTTCGTGCTGGGGCCACCGGAAGGCATCCACCTGCTCGAACGCCACGGTGTCGATGGGCTGATCGTGGCCCCGAATTTGGAGCGCTATGTCACGCAGGGATTCCTGGGGCCCGGTTCGACGCTTCGTCCGCACGCCCAAAGGCCTGCTGACCATCGTCCTCGCGCTGCTGGTGGCCCTGGCCGCATACGGCGAGCGCCGGGCGCGGCTGGCCCCGGGCCTGCTGGGCGCCGTGCTCGTCGCGGCGCTCGTTGACACGCCGCTCCTCCGGATCTGGCGCCGGCACTGGGAATTCCCGAGCGGGGCCGTCCTCACCGGTCTGCTCGTCGCGATGGTCCTCAGCCCGCACGAGCCGTGGTACGTGGCGGCCTGCACGTCGGCCATTGCCGTCGTCAGCAAGTACCTCGTGCGCACGCGCACGGCCAACGTGTTCAACCCCGCGGCCGTCGGGCTCGTCGCCACGTTCTACATGTTCGACGCTGGCCACAGTTGGTGGGGCGCGATGCCGGACATCCCTGTGTGGGTGGCCCTGCCCGTGCTGTTCGCGACAGGCACCTTCATTGCCGGCCGGGTCAACCGGATTCCCCTCGTCCTCGCGTTTCTCGGCACGTACTTCCTGCTGTTTTCGGTCGCCGCGTTCGCGGGCGACCCGAGGCGTGTCGCGGAAGCGTTCGTGACGCCGGACCTTCAGGCCGTGCTGTTCTTCGCGTTCTTCATTCTCACGGACCCGCCGACGTCGCCCATTCGACATGCCGATCAAGTCGCGTGTGGCGCGCTCGTCGCCGCGATCGCCTTTGGCGTGTTCGAGTGGGTGGGCGCGGCATACTACCTGCTCGCCGGGGCACTGGCAGGCAACGTCCTCGAAGGGTGGCGCCGCCGGCGATGGTTCCGGCAGTCGCGGGCCCGCGCGTAGTTCAGGAGTTTATTGGGCATTTGTTAGCCCCTTTTCAAGCTCGGCCGACTATTGTCGGGATTGGCCATTCCAGCGTGGGGTGGCAAGTCGTCGCGCACCACGCGGACGCGACCCGAAGTGCTGAACGAGTGCCGCGTGAGCTGTGACCGCCAGGCGCGGCCGAAGCAGGAGAAGACGTCATGAAGATTGTTCGATGCCTCATCGGGTCCAATCAGGTCGGTGACCTCACGGACGCGTTCGCGTCCACGGGCATTGTGTCCCTCACGGTCACCGGCGGCAGCACGTGGCGACCGCAGCAGCCGGGCCGGGAGCAGATCTATCGCGGCCGCAAGTACTCGCTCAAGTTCGCACCCGAAAGCGTCGTCGACGTGACCGTCCAGGACCAGGCGGTTGACGACGTCGTCCGGATCCTCATCGATACGTGCGCGCTCGGCCCGGACGCCGTGGCGGGCCGGCTCTTCGTGATGCCGATCGACCAGCCGTCCACCGTCGTTGGCAGCCGGCGCGTCGCGTAGACCGCCCCGTCGGGATCGCAGGCCCAGGACGGCCGTCGTCCCCCCGCCGCGTGGGGCGGCGGCCGATCCTGGGCCGGGGCGTCAGCGCCTGGGCGCCGGCGGCGCTCGGGTTCTTTTGTCGCGTGTAACGACCGAGTAACGCGACGCTTGGCCGTCAGGCTATGCAAAGGGAGGTGTTTTCGTTATTGTGAACCCGACCGTAACGCTGTGACCGACGAAGCGACGAACCCGTCCCCCCTCCCCCCGGCGCCCCCGACGACCCCCGCCCCCGAGCTGGTTGCCGTGCTCGACATGGGTGCGAGTGCCATTCGCCTGACCGTCGCGGAGATCTCGGCGGGCGGCGTGATTCGCACGATTGAAGAAGCGTCGCGCGGGCTGCTGCTCGGCCGGGACACCTTCTCAGGCGGGGTCATCCGCTCGTCAACGATTGACGCCACGCTCCTCGCCCTCGAGAACTTCCGCCACATCCTCGACGGTTACGGCGTCCGCCACGTTCGGGCGGTGGCCACGAGTGCGGTGCGCGAAGCGCGGAACATGGACGTGTTCCTCGACCGCGTCAAGCGCCGGACGGGCATCGGCTTCGAGATTATCAACGAGGCCGAGGAGAGCCGGCTCGTCTTCCTCTCGGTGCAGCGGACGCTGGCGCGGAACCCGGCCCTGCGCGGGGCCTGGACGCTCCTGGCTGAGGTCGGCGGCGGCAGCACCAGTCTGACCATGCTGCGGCACGGGCAGCCCAACCGGTCGGCGGTCTACGCGCTCGGCGCCATCCGCCTGCGGCAGCAGCTCGACCTGCGGCGTCTTTCCCACGACGTGCAGCTGTCGCTCCTCAACCGCTCGATCGCCAACATGATCGAGGAGATCCGGCTGGATATCCCGTTGTCGCGTGTCACGCAGATGGTCGCCATCGGCGGCGACATGCGGTTCGCGGCCTCGCAGATTCTCGATGCCCACGCCGACGAAGGCGTGAAGGTGCTCACGCGTGACGCGTTCCTCGCCTTCTGCGAGCAGGTCGAGCGGCTCGACGAGGAGCAGGTCATCGCGCGTTTCCGGTTGCCCGCGGTGGAAGCGGAAACGCTCGTGCCCTCGCTGCTCATCTACCGCACCCTTCTGTCGGAAACGACCGCGAAGCGGCTCGTCGTCGTCTCCGACGCGTCGCTCCGCGCCGGCGTGCTGCTCGACGTCGCCGAGCCAGGGGATCGGCTGAGCGCGGAGGCCTTCGAGCGGCAGGTGCTCGCGAGCGCCGAAGCGGTCGGCCACAAGCACCGGTTCGATCGCGCGCACGGCCGCCATGTGGCGATGCTTGCCACGCGGCTGTTCGACGCGTTCCAGGACGACCACGGCCTCTCGGTGCGCGAGCGCCTCTTGCTGCAGGTGGCGGCGCTGCTGCACGACATCGGCATCTACATCAGCCTGCGCGCGCACCACAAGCACACGCAGTATCTGCTCGCGGCGTCACAGATCTTCGGGTTGTCCAACGAGGAAATGGCCATCGTGTCGAACATCGCGCGCTACCACCGGCGCCGCCTGCCGCAGCACAGCCACCTGCCGTATGTGGCGCTCGACCGGGACGATCGCCTCATCGTGGACAAGCTGGCCGCGATACTCCGGGTGACCAATGCGCTCGACGCCGAGCACCTGCAGAAGGTGCACGACATCCGGCTGCTGCGCCACGCGAAGGCGTGGACGCTCGAAATCACGGGCACGGGCGATCTGACCATGGAGCAGCTGGCGGCAACGGCGCGTGCGGACATGTTCGTCGAGACATTCGGGCGCGAGCTGGTCGTGCGGCCCACTGGGGCCCAGTTGTGAGCGGCGCGCATTCCCTGGACGCGAGCCTGTTCATCAACCGCGAGCTGTCCTGGCTCGCGTTCAACGAGCGCGTGCTCGAGGAAGCCGCCGACCCGACCAACCTGCCGCTCGAACGCCTCAAGTTCGCGGCCATCGTCGCCTCGAACCTCGACGAGTTCTTCATGGTCCGCGTGGCGAGCCTGCACCATGCGACCGGGGAAGGCGACGAAGCGCCCGACGTGGCGGGTCTGACGCCGGCGCAACAGCTGGCGGCCGTCAGCGAGCGCGCCCACGCCCTCGTCGAGAACCTGTACCGACTGGTCGCGGACCATCTGTTGCCCGCCCTGGCATCGGCTGGCGTGCGCATCATGGGCTGGCAGGATCTGGACCGGGCGCAGCAGGCCGCACTCGGTGTTCTGTTCAGGGACGCGATTCTTCCGGTGCTCACGCCCCTCGCCATCGACGGCGCACGGCCGTTCCCGCTGCTGGCGTCCCTCAGCCTCAACCTCGCGCTCCGCCTGGCGCCTATCGACGGCCACAGCGGGCACCGGCTCGCCATCGTGCAGGTTCCGTCCGGGCTCACGCGCCTGGTGCCCCTCGGCGCGGCCGGGACGTTCGTGCTCCTCGAGGACGTTATCGCCGCGCACCTCGCCCAGCTGTTTCCAGGCCAGCAGATTGTCGAATGGGCCTGCATCCGCCTGGCGCGCGACGCCGAGCTCGAGCTGGACGACGAAGGCGGGCGCACGCAGCTCGAGCAGGTCGAGCGCGGCCTCCGGCGGCGCCGACAGAGCGATGCCGTGCGCCTCGAGATCAATGCTGGCGCCTCCACGGACCTGGTGGATCAGCTGCGCGCCCAGCTCGATCTCACGCCCGACGAAGTCTATGTCGTGACGGGGCCGCTCGACTTGCGGGTGCTCATGGCGTTGACGGAATTGCCGGGCCTCGACGCGCTCCGCGATGCACCGAGGCAGCCGGTTGATGTGCTCGCGGACCTCCGGCAAGCCGACCTGTTCTCGCTGCTCGACGAACAGGACCTGCTGCTCCATCATCCCTACGAATCGTACGATCCCGTCGTCGCGCTCGTGGCGCAGGCCGCCGACGACCCGGATGTCCTGGCCATCAAGCAGACGCTGTACCGGACGAGCATCGGATCGTCGTTCATCGAGAGCCTGCAGCGCGCGGCCTCGCGCAACAAGCAGGTGACCGTGCTGGTGGAAGTGACGGCGCGGTTCGACGAGGAGCGCAATATCCGCTGGGCGCGCGCGCTCGAAGAGGCCGGCGCGCACGTCATCTACGGCGTGCACGGCTACAAGACCCACGCGAAGATCTGCCTGATCATCCGTCGCACCCCTCAAGGCCTGAAGCGCTACGTGCACCTGGCCACCGGCAACTACAATGAACGGACGGCCCGCCTCTACACGGATTTCGGCCTCCTGACGACCGCCCCGGCCATTGCGCAGGACGCGACGGCGTTCTTCAACGCCCTCACCGGCTATTCCGATCCGCCGCGGCTCAAGAAGCTCGTGATGGCGCCGACGGACCTGCGGCGGCGGTTTCTCGCCCTCATCGAGCGCGAGCGGCACCGCGCCGAGTCCGGTCAGCCGGCCGAGATTGCCGCGAAGATGAACTCGCTCATCGACGAAGAAATCATCGCGGCGCTGTACGCGGCGTCGCAGAGGGGCGTGCGCATCCGGCTGAACGTCCGCGGTATCTGCTCGCTCCGGCCGGGTGTGCCCGGTGTCAGCACCAACATCGAGGTCGTCTCGATCGTCGATCGGTTGCTCGAGCACGCGCGCATCTATTACTTCCTCAACGGCGGGGAGGACGAGGTGTATCTTGCGAGCGCCGACTGGATGGCCCGCAATCTCGACAAGCGGGTCGAGCTGATGTTCCCGGTCGAGCAACCGGACCATAAGGCGAAAGTGCTCTCCGCCCTGCGTGCGATGTTTCGTGACACGACGAAGGGGCGTTGGCTGGGTGCCGACGGGGTCTACGGTCGGCCGGGTCCGGCCCCGGGCGAGACGCCGTTCCGTGTCCAGGATTACCTGTACGAGCAAGCGCAGCGGACGGCGGCGCTGGCGCGTCGTCGCACGGGCGTGGTGCTCGAGCCAGACTGAGCTGGACCAACCCTGGACTCGAGGGCCGCGCGGCTTCAGCGCGTGGCCACGTGGGCGCCTGCACCACTCCCGGCCGACCGCGATCCTCGCGCGGCCGACATGATGCCCAGTACGACCCCGGCCAGGGCACCGATGACCGCCCCGATCGCCTGCGCGCGGATCAGCTTCGACGTCGAATAGCGGATGACCTCGGGAATCTGGACGAGCGCCTGAATCTGGGTGCCGTTGGGGAGGCCGCCCGGCGCCGTGTACCACGACAAGGCCGGTGGCACGACGTAGGACGCCACCGCGATCCCTGCCAACGCACCCACCAGCGCGAAGATAATCGTCGTCTTCACTGCCACCTCCTGGCGCACGCGTTGCGCGCCATCGACACGCGTCCGGACCGAGCGCCTACGGCTGAGTGTACAGCGTTCACTCATGGAGAGACTCTTGCTGCCCGGCGGAGGTTGTCATCGATGAGACGTGCCCCCGGCCAACATCGGCAACAGGCGAGAAGGGCCACCGGCCGGAAACTCGGCGGCTTCAACGCCAGACCCGATACACCGCGCTGCTGTCATCCGAATACACGACCGCCAGCTGCGGTGTCGTTCGCAGCTGGCGAGCGACGGCCGTCCAGTCGTCGTCGGAATACAGGCTCCGGTGCACGACGACGTACATCACTTGGACGCGCTGCAGCGCCTGGATGCTGGCCTCGTCGGGGAAGTGCGACAGCGCGTCGAAGAGCTCGAGCTGGCTGTCGGGCATCAGCCCGCTCCACCCATGGACGGTCTTCTGCCAGTGCGCCGTGGAGTGGAGCATGTACGTCGATTGGAACTTGTTCAGCAACCCCGGCTGCCGGATGTCGGGAACGGGTACTTCCGCGATCGCAAACGTACCGGCCTGGGTGGCCAGCCAGCGGTCGGCGTCCGGGATGCGCACCGCATAGGGGACGGCGTCGATCGGCACCAGGCACTCGACACAGACGGCGGCGGCGAGGGCCGCGACCACTGCAGCGCGTGTCCTGCGACGCAGGCCGTCGGTCGCGGCTTCGGCCCCAGCACCCGCGAGCACGGCGAGGCCGAGGATGCCGAGGAGCGTGAACCTGGATGAGACCCGCACGAAGTTGAAGCCCGGCAGCCAGTAGACATAGGGCCAGAGGCTGAACGGCGGCCCGATGGCGAGCCAGATGCTCAACCCGACGAGTGCGGCGAAGGGCAGCGTGCGCGCGCGCCACTGCCGTGCGCACCACGCCGTCAGCGCGGCGAACAGGCGGCGCTCCGCTGCACCGGCGCCGGGCAGGCGCCCAACCGCTATGCGCAGGACGAGACACAGGGCCACGACGGCCCATACGCGCCATCCCGCCCGGGCCGTCAGCAGGGCGACGCCGCCGGCCTTCAGGCGAAGCGTGCCGTGGGCGGGGACGAGCACGGCGACGGTTGCCGCGGCGACCATCGCCACGTCGGCCGCCAGCGCTGTCCACGTCGCGGCGACCGACAGCGCGGAGCGCGCGGAGCGCACCCGGTGCCCCACGAGGCCGACGCCCGCCAGCAGCAGGGCCGTCCAACCCGGAAAGAGATAGGCATCCGCCGTCTGGTTGATGTGGGCGTCCGGCAGCAGGTGGGACGTCAGGAACTCCTGTGCGTAGGTTGGGGCGGCCAGGAAGCTGGCGGCGTGGAGCACGCGCCAATCGTCCAGCGAACGTCGCAATCCGAGCTCGGCCTGCACGCTACGGTAGGGGAGTGCGAGCAGCAGCACCACGGCCGCCAGCAGGAGCCCAGGGACGCCGAAGTCACGAGGTACCCGTCCGAGCAGCCCGGGCCGGACTCCGGCCCGGGC
>JBEQUD010000007.1:0-9802 GCA_040349235.1 Acidobacteriota bacterium | reverse complement strand
ATGTTGGTTTCGCGATGTTGTCCGGCGCGTCGGTGCGGTATCGCTTCTACACGCGATGGGGTGTCACGGCCGAGGAGCTCTCGCGGATCGTGTTTTCGTACTCGGTGACGTTCTGGCTGGGCCTCCTGGGGCTGGGTGGACTGAGCCTCGTCGTCAGTCCCCCGGCCGCGGCACGCGGGTTGCCGGCACACCAACTCCTCGGGCCCGTGGGCTGGCTCCTGGTCCTGGTGCCTCCGGCTTATCTGCTCGCCACCATGCTGCGCACGCAGCCGCTACGCCTCCGGAGCATCGCGCTGCCGTTGCCCTCGCCCGCGATCGCCGCAGGCCAGACACTGATTTCAGCGCTGGAGTGGGCATTGGCGGGCGCCGTCCTGTATGTATTGCTGCCGCCGAGCGACCTCTCTTTTCTCCAGTTCCTCGGCTCGTTCCTCGTCGCGATTCTATTAGGGATGGCGAGCCATGTCCCAGGAGGTGTGGGGGTGTTCGAAGGACTGATGGTGCTGTTTCTGAAGCCGTACCTGACGTCAGGACAGCTACTTCCAGCCCTGGTGGTGTACCGTGCGGTGTACTACCTGCTGCCCCTGGCCCTTGCGCTCGTGGGCCTCGTCGCCGATGAAGTGCGACAGCGCCGTTCGCAGGCGGCCCGACTCAGCGCCGCACTCGGTGCCCTGACGGAGCAACTGACGCCCAGCGTGCTGGCTGTCTTCACGTTTCTCGCGGGGCTGGTGCTGCTCTTTTCCGGCGCCACGCCGGCCGCCGCCGGACGGCTCGAGCTACTCGATCGCATCGTCCCCGACGGGTTGATCGAGGCGTCGCACTTGCTCGGGAGCGTCGCCGGCGCGGCGCTGCTCATCCTGTCGCAGGGGCTTTCGCGGCGCCTCGATGCCGCCTACTACCTGACGGCGACGACGATCGTCGTGGGCATGGTGGCCTCTCTGCTGAAGGGATTTGATTACGAAGAGGCCGCGGTCCTACTGCTCGTCCTCGCGGTGTTGTGGCGCGCCCGGCCGGCGTTCGATCGCCGCGCCGCCTTTTTCGACACGCGCTTCTCGGTCGCGTGGATTGCCGCCCTGACGGGCGCGCTGGGAGCCTCGGTGTGGCTGGGCCTGTTTGCGTTCCAGCATGTGAACTACTCGCACGAGCTCTGGTGGCAGTTCGAAGTCCAAGGTGAGGTTTCCCGCTTTCTTCGCGCGTCCGTCGGCGCCGCGATGGTCCTGCTGTTGTTTGGATTCGCCCGCCTGATCCGGCCTGCCCCGCACGAGGCGCCCACGCCGAGCGATGCCGACCTCGAAGACGCGGGTCGGGCGATCGACACCCAGACCTCACCCTTCCCCAACCTGCTGTATCTCCGAGATAAAGCGCTGCTGTTCAACGACGACCGCACCGCATTTGTCATGTACGGCGTCCAGGGACGGACCTGGGTCGCGCTCGGCGATCCGGTTGGCCCGGACCACCGGCTCAGCGATCTCATTCGCGACTTCCTCGAACGGTGCGACGACTTTGGCGGTGTCCCGGTCTTCTACGAAGTCGGCAAATCGCATCTCCATCGATATGCCGACTTCGGACTCACGTTCGCGAAGCTGGGCGAGGAGGCGAGGGTGGACTTGTCCACGTTCACCCTGGAGGGCAGCGAGGCGTCCCGACACCGTCAAGCGCTTCGCCGATTGGCGAAAGACGGCGGCACCTTTCGCATCGTCGAACCACCTGCCGTCGGAGCGATCATGGATCAGCTTCGCGCCGTGTCTGATGACTGGCTGGCCGCCAAGGCGAGCGCGGAAAAGGGGTTCTCTCTCGGGTTCTTCGACGAGGCCTACCTCTCGCGTTTCCCCGTCGCTGTCATCGAACGCACAGGTCGCATTCTGGCTTTCGCGAATCTCTGGATGGGTCCGCAACACGTGGAACTGTCGCCGGATCTGATGCGGTATCACCGTGACGCGCCCAAGAGTGCCATGGAGGCGCTGTTCGTCCACATGATGACGTGGGGCAAAGAGCAGGGGTATCGCTCGTTCGGCCTGGGCATGGCGCCGTTATCCGGCTTCGAAGACTCGCCGCTGGCCTCGCTCTGGAATCGTCTGGGCACGTTTCTGTACGAGCACGGCGAATCCGTCTACAACTTCCAGGGGCTACGCGCCTACAAGGACAAGTTCAACCCGGTCTGGGAGCCGCACTATCTGGCGTACCCAGGGGGACTTCGGCTGCCGCGCATCATGGCGGATGTCTCCGCGCTCGTGGCTGGCGGCTACCGGCAGATCTTTCGAAAGTAGCAAGCAGGCGACGCTTGGGGTTCACCGCCGTCGCTGGCGCAGGCGTGCCGTCATGCGGGCTCAGTGTGCGAGGCCGTCCGGATTGAAGCGATAGCCGACCCAGGGCTCGGTGACGAGATACCGCGGGTTCGACGGGTCGTGCTCGAGTTTCTTCCGGAGCTGTCCGACGAAGACGCGCAGGTACTCGGACTGGTCTGCTGAACCCTCGCCCCACACCGCGCCGAGGAGCGTCCGGTGCGGGAGCACGCGGTTGGGATGCCGCGCCATGAACACGAACAGGTCGAATTCCTTCGGTGTCAGACGGACCGGCTGGCCGTGGACGTGCACCCGCCGGCCGTGGAAGTCAATGTGGAATTCGCCGACGCCCATCTCCGCCATCTCGGACGAGAGCGCGCTTCGTCGCAGCGCGACACGGACGCGCGCCATCAACTGGTCGGCGGTGATCGGCCGCACGAGGTAGTCGTCGGCCCCGGAGTCGAGCGCCGCGACTTCCGCCCGCGTATTGCTGGCAATCGCGATGAGCGGCGCGCTCGACGCCTGGCGCAGGCAATGGCACAACTCGCTCCCATCGATCGGCGTCATCTCCAACGCCGCGATAACGAGCGCGGGCCGCCACGTGCGAATCGTCTCGTGTGCGGCCTCCGCGCTCACCACGGTCCGGGTTTCGCATCCTCGGCCGAGCAGGATGGTGGTAGTGGTCTTTGCGGCATGGAGATCCGCGTCAACGACGAGCACGCGTGCGTTCATCGATCTGTCCTGTCACTTGGTCCGAATAGGTGGACCGGTTCAACAACCTTGGCGCCTCGAGCCTGGCCACCTCGCAGCAGCGGGACGCCAAGCCGCATACGCTGTCCTTATCAAACGGCATGCCCGTTGTGACCTACGGACCACAAACCGGGAATCGACGCGATTGCGGGGGTTTGCGCGTTCTCGACGCACCGGAGGCTCGGCCGTGAACAGACACAACCGCCCCAGTGTGGCGAAATGGTTCGCGGGTGACTTCCTGTTGCGCTCGTGGCGCTCCTGTGGCACCAGTGTTCGCCGCGCACGCCATCCCGCCACACCTGACGCCTTCGTCCCCGCATCTCCTCGGAGAAAACGACCCAGACGTGTGGCACCTGCCTTGCTCGATGCGCGGGTGTCAGCGCCTGGCCGCACGCGCGAAAGGAGCCGGCCAAACACATCGGCCCTGACAAGAACCAGAGGATCAGCATGGTCTGGCTGCGCGGTGCGGTCGCGATAGTCCTGCTCGCAACCTGGCCAGTCGTGGCGCGCGCGCAAGGAGCCGACGCCGTGGGAACGACCCCGGGCGGTCAACCGTGCGCCATCCTCGTCACCTCACTGCCGGACTGCGCCGTCGCGTCCGCCGCGGCCGCAGCCCCGGACGAGCCACCTGCCAGCCCGAAGCGCATTCTTGGCATCATCCCGAACTTCACCACGACGGACGATACGTTTCAGAACAGTGGGCCCCTGGCCGCGCGCCACAAGTTCGTGCTCGCCTTCGACCAGATGTTCGACGTCAGTGCCCATCTCGGCAACCTGTTCCAGGCGAGCATCCAGCAGGCGGCAGGCGGGCAGCCGCACTATGCGGCGGATGCGTTCGGCAAGCGGCTCGCCGCGGCGGAAGCGGACCAGATGTCGTCGTGCCTGTTCATCTACGGCGCGCTGCCGAGCGTGCTCCACACCGATCCGCGCTACTTCCGGCGCGAGTCCGGTCCCGCAACGTCCCGCGCGTGGTACGCCGTCACGCGCACGTTCGTGACGCGCAGGGACGACGGTGCCCGAGTGATGAATGTGCCCCAACTCGCCGGCCAGCTGGCGCAGGCCGGCCTGTCGAACTTGTACTACCCAGAGCAGGATCGGACCGTCAGCGGGACGATGACGAATTGGGCGATTCAGCTGGCCTACAACAGCGCATTCAACGTGCTGAAGGAGCTCTACCCGGACGTCGTCGCCAGGTTCCACCGACACGCCATGCGGCCGTAGTGAGGTCGGCGTGCGTGTGCACTTTCGGACATCGAGGCGTGGCGCGTCGCCGTCGGCGGCCTAGATCGTCAGTGGTATCGCTAACTACCCGCGCCGTCCGCGTGGCCCCAGCTTCGGAGCGCGCGGATGTAGTTGGATCGCTCGAAGGCGGCCGGCGCCTCGGACCCCTCGAGGCTGACGCGCCCGCGGACGTCGTCGAGCCGCTCGATACCCTGTGCGATCATCCAGCGCTCGAGCCCGGTGCGCATCGTCGCGAAATGCGTGGGGCCATGGCGCAGGATGGCGGACACGATTTGCACGGCGTTCGCGCCCGCGAGGAGCGCCTTGACGCCGTCGTTCGACGTGGCCACCCCGCCCGTGACGACCAGCGCCGGCCGGATGCGCCCGTGCAGGATGGCCGTCCATCGCAGGCGCAGGCGTAGCTCTTCGCTGGTGGACAGCTCGACGCGCGGCATGGCCGTCATCGTCGCCGTGTCGATGTCCGGTTGATAGAAGCGGTTGAAGAGCACCAGCGCGTCGGCGCCCGCATGGTCGAGCCCCCGCGCGATGTTGCCGAACGCGGCGAAAAACGGCGACAGCTTGACCGCGATGGGAATCGAGACGAAGCGCTTCAGCCCGGCGACGATCTGCAGGAGTTCTTCTTCGACCGCCGCGCTCGATTCCCGCAGGTCCGCGACGACTTCGTACATGTTCAGTTCGAGCGCGTCCGCGCCGGCCTGCTCGATGAGCCGCGCGAACGTCAGCCAGGATTCTGACGTGGTGCCGTTCAGCGAGCCGATAACCGGGATGCCCACCGCCGCCTTCACGCGCCGCACGTATTCCGCGTATTCCGCCGGCGCCAGCGGCGCGTCGGCGACGGTGGGGAAATGCGCCGCGGCGTCGCTCCATCGTGCATGGCGCGAAAATCCGTTCGGGGCGTGGGAGGCTTCCGCAATCTGCTCTTCGAACAGCGAGGGCAGCACGACTGCCGCGCATCCCCCGTCTTCGAGGCGCTTGACGCTGTCCAGATCCCCGCTGAGGGGGGAGGCGCCCGCGATGAAGGGGTGCGGAAGACGAAACCCCAGGAAGGACGACGTCGTGTCCATTGGACGGCTCCAGAGCGAACGAGCGCACCGTGCGTGGGCGCGCGGCAGCTGTTAGGATGCGGCTTCTGCAACATGCGAACCAGGACGCCGTCGGTGATTTCCTCGCCATGTTCCTGATTGCCCTCAGGCGCGGGCTGCGTGGGCGGTGTCCACACTGCGGAATGGGGCGGATTTTTTCGCGGTGGGCCCGGCACGTCGAGGCCTGCACGACCTGTGGTCTCGTCTACGAACGCAACCCCGGCGACACCTGGGCCTTCACGATCATCGGCGACCGGCTCCCCGTGGCTGCTGCCGTCGTGCTCATCTACTTCGGCGTGTTCCGCGCGCACCCCGCCCTTGGGACGGCTATCTTCGTTATCGCCGGCGTGCTGCTCGTCTGGACCGCCCCCAACCGCTGGGGCGCGGGCATCGCCCTCCACTACCTGTCGCGCGTCTATTGGCCCGATCCGGCCGACCCGGTTCCGCCGAGCCGCAATGCCCACTGAGCGTCGGGTCGTCGCCCGCGACCGGGTGTAGTAGGCTTGCAGTTCCCATGGCTCCCATCGAGAAGGGCCGCATGACGGTCGAGATGGACGGACCGTTCGTGGTGTTCATCATCGGGATGCGCGTCAACGCCTGGTGGAAGGTGCACAAGTGGCTGCCCGTCGTGCAGGCGATGCCGCGGATGCTGAAGGAACTCGCCGGACGCACCGACACCGGTTTTCTCGGCGCGCAGTCGCACATCGGGGCCATCGTCCAGTACTGGCGCTCGTTCGAGGACCTCGAACGCTACGCGCGCGACCACGACGCGGCGCACTGGCCCGCGTGGGTGGCATTCAACAAGAAGGTCGGGGCCGCCAGCGGTGACGTGGGCATCTGGCACGAGACGTATCGCGTAGAGGCCGGCCAGTACGAAGCCATCTACGTGAGCACGCGGCCCATCGGCCTCGGCAAAGTGGGACGCCGCGTCCCCGCGGCCGGCCGGCGTGAATCCGCGCGCGGGCGCCTGTCGGCGTCCTAGACGGCGCGCGTCGCGTGGTGGACCTGACGGATCACGACCGGCTGATGGGCGAGGCGCTCGCGCAGGCGGCGCTCGCGCGCGAGGCGGGCGAGGTGCCCGTGGGCGCCGTCGTCGTACTGGACGGCGCGGTGATCGGCCGCGGCTTCAACCGACCCATTGGCGCGCACGACCCCACGGCGCACGCCGAAATCGTGGCCATCCGCGACGCCGCGCGCTGCGTCGGCAACTATCGCCTGACGGGCGCGACGCTCTACGTGACGATCGAACCGTGCGTGATGTGCGTGGGCGCCTCCGTGCACGCGCGCCTGGCGACGATTGTCTACGGCGCGGCGGAGCCCCGGTCCGGAGCCCTCGTGTCGGCCATCCGCGGGGCCGAACTCCCCGGACAGAACCATCGCTTCGAGGTGGTGCCAGGCATCCGCGACGCCGAGTGCCGCGACCTGATGCAGGCGTTCTTCCGCGAACGGCGCTAAGCGCCCGCCGCCCGCGCTGGGGCCGCCAGGGGGCCGATCGGCCGGAAGCCGCCCCTTTCGGCGCGCGGGGCACGCCGCGCATGAACGCCGGGATGCGGCAGCGTCATCTGTGGGCTATAATTCAAGGTCCGCTTCAAGCACGTCACCCTCAACGGAGAGGTACCGAAGTGGTCGTAACGGGCGCGCCTCGAAAGCGTGTTGTCGGGTAACCGGCACGTGGGTTCGAATCCCACCCTCTCCGCCACCGCTATCGCTTTTGTAATCAGATATTTGACGCAGCTAACTGCTCCTATCGCGTACGATATTTGTACGATCTCCGCGCCGTCCGACTTCGAGTCCCCACCTTCTCCCGGCTATCGTTAGCCGTGCACAGCCCACGCCCCTCAGAACTTGACAGAAAATCGGCCTTCGTCTTTCAAGCGACGTCCTGTTACTTCGATCCGACGCTTGGATCGGCACGCGCGTAGAATGGCATCAGATTCACATGACCTTCAATTACCACGACAGGATCCAGCGCGATCCCCGGGTCGCGGGAGGGCAAGCCGTCATCAAGGGGACGCGCGTTACCCTACGCACCGTCTTGGCCAGCCTCGCTGAGGGGGCGACGATCGATGAAATCCTCAAGGACTTCCCGACGCTGACCGACGTGGATGTTCGTGCCGCCATCGCGTTTGCAGCAGCGTCAGCGCAGGAAGATCTGCCCGTCGCCGAGGCCCTCGTGCGGTGAACATCAAGCTCGACGAGAACCTGCCGCATCAACTTGTCCAACGGGTGATCACGATGCCGTGGAATGAGTGATCACGATGGCGTGGAACAGGTGATCACGATGGCGTGGCGCGCGCATCCATCTAGGAACTCTGTTGTTTCCATAGCTTCTGTTGGCGCTGATTCATTGAGATCATTTGGGATCTGCGATCTTGGGTAGATACGAATCCCACCCTCTCCGCCAATTCTCAGCGTCACAAGATAAGAGCATAAAGCCTTGGTCCGAGGCGCGAAGGGCGACCCCACCATTTCACGCCCGCCAACACTTCCCACAAGTCGCGCCGGGTGATCTCGCTGATCCTTTGCGGCATCACGCACATTTCATCTGCTGCTTGACTCCGTCGCCGCAGCTTCCAGCGTGCGTACCGACAGGTACACTGAATTCATCCATGGAACTGCGCCTTCCGCTTGAACTCCAGGGCAAGCTCGCCGCCATGCGCCAGAGCGCGCGACGCGCCTCTTTCGCTATTGCCGCTGGATCTTGATTTCTCGGACGCGCGGAAGTACGCGCCCGGAACGCATCAGGGGCTTCTCCTCCTCAAGTGGCGTGTAAGTTGACGGATACACAGTATCCGTATACCGTTGCATCATGATCCAGTCGTTCGCGGACGCGACGACCGCGGACCTCTGGGAAGAGCGAAACAGTAAGGCCGCGCGGCGTGTGCCTCGCGACCTCTGGCCGGTCGTCCATCGGAAGTTGACGATGCTCGACAGTGCCCAAGGGCTGGATGACCTAGCTGCGGTGCCCGGGAACCGCTTCGAAGCCCTGGCTGGAGACCGGCGGGGTCAGCACAGCATTCGCGTGAACCAGCAGTACCGGATCACGTTCCGGTGGGAGCAACACCATGCGCACGACGTCAGCTGCGAGGACTACCACTGAGAGCTTCCCGCGTGATACTTCCAGCCTGGGACCGGCGATTCACCCTGGCGAAATCCTTCTCGAGGAGTTTCTGAAGCCGCTCGAGATGACGCAGACCGCGGCGGCCAAGACGCTGGGAATGTCCACCGTGCGCCTGAACGAGCTCGTGCGCGGCAAGCGGGGGGTAACCGCCGACACGGCGCTCCGCCTCGCGCAGTTCTTCAAGACGACGCCGCAGTTCTGGATGCACATGCAGGCCAACTTCGACCTGAAGGCGGCCATGGTTCGCCGGCGCGCGTTGAGGCTGGCCAAGCGGCCGTAGCTGTCGCTGCCGCGCACGCAGGGTGTCAGCCGGCAATGGCGGGCAGTGCCCAACGGCGTCGCTGGTATGCACAGCAATGTCAGCATTGTGGAATCTGTCGCCGAAGGGAAGGAGCCAGACCGTCGCGAGCGCGGCGAGGTACATACCGAGGCCGAAGACCGTGTGCGTGATCAGGCTCTTGGTGCAATTGAAGAGAGGCGTTTGCGTCTTCCAGGATGCAATCCCGGCTCCCATTCCCGGTTGCAAGACGAGCAATGGCGCGACGACCGTGACGAGCCCCATGAACAGCGCGGGGAGCAAAGACGGTGACCGCGCCCATCCTAAACCGTACGTCCACAGTAAGAGTGCCGAGAAGGCGATCCCGATCGAGTAGTGCGCACACCATCCGATCCACGATTCTCCTCGGACCGGTGTCGCTCTCGCGATGCTTGGTTGTATCCAACGCCCGCGGGAAAGGTGACCGATCCAGCGACCGAGGAACGCGAGATTTAACGACGGCACTCCAAACCGCCTGAGCAGGACGGCCCATAGGTCCATCACAATGGTCGCGCCAGTACCGATCAACACTGCGCGTAGGGGAAATTCGACGGTTTCACTCATGGCTCGCCCTCATTGAGACTTCATCGACGGCTCGTCCCGTAATGATGTGGACTCGAGCAGGCATCCGGACGGCACCCTCCTGCTCAAAAGGGCTAAACCGCGCCGCTAACGCGCGACGCGCTCTGGTCGGTGCGTAGCCACCAGCATTCGACAGGAGCTCCGCGAACGAAGAGAACGAGGCGAGCGCAAACTGCGCCGCGTCTGGCGCCGGAAGCCTGTCGCCGATTGGAAGTGTCTGCCGCCAATCGGTCACCGTCACGTCAACGAAGCCGACCCGCGCGAGCAGCGCCACGAGCGGGGCGACGTCTCCATATCGGAATGGACCTGGTGCGAACGGCTCGATCGGCGCCAGGTCGATCGCTTCAGCGACAGCGGCCCGTGTAGCGGTCATCCACGTGTTGTCTTCGACCGGTCCCCACACCGCAAACGCGAAGCGGCCACCGGGGAC
>JBEQUD010000006.1:0-8630 GCA_040349235.1 Acidobacteriota bacterium | reverse complement strand
GGTGTGGCGCGAGCAGAAGGACTGGAAGAAGCTGTCGCAGGCTATTTCCGACGCGGGCCTGGCTGCGACGCTCGCCGTGCAGAACCGGAACATCGCGGCGGTGTCCAAGGCCGGGGACCAACTGCTGCAGGCGTGTTTGAACTGCCACAAGGAATACAAGCTCGAGGCGCCCAGGATCACCGCCGACGAGGAGATCCACAAGTCCGAATTCTAGCGGGGCCTAGTTCTGGCGCTGGCGCATCACGTGGAAGGCGACACAACGTCGTGCTTCGCGCGGCGCTGGGCACGGACGGCCACTGTCGCAAAGTTCCCGTTGCTCGCGGGGGTCAGGCGGGCTTGGTGACGTCCCAGGCGAGGTCGATCACGCCGCCCTGCACGTCGCGAAGCTCCCAGGTCCGCTGCCACGCATCCGCGGAGGGCAGCGATTCGAGGGGGGACTCGAACACGCGGTTCGAGCAGAGCTTGTGGTCCATGATGTTCTGCCGGTGGAAGTACAGATGCGGCTCGGCTGACAGCCGATAGCCCGCCTCGCGGTAGTCCGTCAGCGTGAGCGTCAGTCTGATCCGCCGGTAGTGGGTGTGCGGATTCATGTGGTTGTGCCAGTTGCGCTGCCCGCTGCCGAAGCCGTTGTAGATTCGCAGCTTCATCACGAACGTCCCCTCGCGATCCGGCGTGAAGATGTAGCTGAACCGCTTGCCCGTGCTGAAGTACTCGCTCTTGACGTCCTCCGGGGCCTCATTGGGCTCGGCCAGTCCGAGCAGCTCCACGAATCCCTGCTCGCTGCGGTATTTCTGTTCGTAGGGCTCGCGGCACCGGTTCTGCGGCGAGAACGTGATGCTCACCAGACGGTGTGCGACGTTGTCGGTGTGGATGGCGAGCGGCGTGGCGAGATCGGACAGGACGAACGTGGCCTCCGGCGACGCCGGCGAGACGGCGAGGTGCACCTCGAAGAGGTCGACTTCGTGGATGGAGGGATGGCCCACGGGATGGAGAAGGGCGTCTTTCAGCGCGAGGTAGCGCAGATCCTGCGGATTGGCCGGGTTGCACTGGATGATGTCGCTGTGTCCGCCTGGCAGGCAGCTGGCCTCGACGAACGCGCCGCGCGCGGACACCTCGGGCACGATGTCGTCCTGCGCGCCCCAGAACACGCGGAAGGGAATGGGGCAGTTCACGCGGTCGGCGACCTTGGCGGCCAGCACGTTCCTCACGATCACGTCGTTGATCTCGGCCACGTCCTTGTCGAGCACGCGTAGGTCTTCCTCCTGGGGGTTGCTGCGCAGCCTGGCGAAGATGCCGCGGAGCCCGCTCAAGATCGTGGAGCCGCGGTTGGGCGTGGCGAAGAGGACGACGCTCCGGATGCGCGCGAGGCTCGCGCCCTGCTCGGCGCGG
Source organism: Acidobacteriota bacterium (assembly GCA_040349235.1). Lineage (GTDB taxonomy): Bacteria > Acidobacteriota > Vicinamibacteria > Vicinamibacterales > CAVVIG01 > JBEQUD01. The sequence continues at coordinate 7,241 of JBEQUD010000006.1, read as the reverse complement.
ATCTTCTCCGCGAGCAGGCTCTGGATCACGAGACCGCCCATACTGTGGCCCACCAGGATCAGCCGGTCGGTCCCCCGGCACTGGGTGTCCAGGAAGGTCCCCAGGAGGTTGCCGCACTCTTGAATCGTGGGGATGCGCTTGGTCGGGTTCCACTCGATGAATTCGGTGGGGTAGTGGAAGCGCACGAACCGGAATCCCTCTGACGCCCATACCGGATCCTTCTCGAGCTGCTCCATGAATGGGTTCCAGCAGTCGGGGCTGCTGATGAACCCGTGGACGAACACGACGGTGGTCCGCGGCATCCGGCTAGTGTAGCCGAGGGCGAAGGGGTTGCCGGGGCGCCCCGCGAAATCGACGCGGCGCGTCAGGCCGGACACGGTAGACTCTGGCGGTCGAACGATCGAATGGAGGTCCGCGTGCGCCGAGTGGCCGTCGTGTTCTGCATCGCGCTCCTGCTGGCGTCCCGTCCGGGGGCCCTCGAGCGCAAGGACGTCACCTTCAAGATCTTCCAGTTCCCCGCGAATCAGATCCCGCGCGTGGACGGTAAGGCCGATGACTGGGCCATGGTGCCCGACAGCTACGCCATCGGGATGGACCAGCTCATGGACACCGAGCAGGGCCACGGCATGAATCACGACCTGAAGAACCTGGACGTGAAGGTCAAGGTCGGCTGGGTGAAGGGCCTGAACCGGCTGTATTTCCTCTACGAGGGCTACGACAACTACTGGGACTTCGCGGCTGCCGGGCTGCACAACGACATCTTCGAGGTGGTGGTGGACGGCGACCTGTCGGGCGGGCCGCTCATCGACATCTACCATCGCGACGTCTGGACGCCGGAGGCCGTGGGGCCGCGCGCCGAACTCGACCCGCGCGTCAGCCGGTCGGACGCCCACTTCGCCGCGCACGGCGTGCACGCGCAGAACTACCACATCTTCACGCCGCCCGGCGACAAGGACTGGGCGATGGCCTGGGGCTGCGCCCAGTACACGAAGGCGCTGCCGTATGCGAACGCCGCCTACGACTACCGTGTGAAGCCGGGCGAGGCCGGCAAGGTGACGCTCGAGTTCTGGATTACGCCATTCGACTACGCCAGCTGCGACGGCCCGCAGCACGCGGTGGAATCGCAGTTGGTGGAGAACAAACTGATCGGGCTGTCCTGGTGCCTCATCGACTACGACGACGTGAACAGTCCCAAGCGCGTGGGCTTCTGGAACCTCTCGCACAAGCAGACGTTCTTCGGCAACGCCGACCAGTTGGTGGGCTTTCGGCTGATGCCCCTCGAGCCGCAATTCCTCCAGCCCATCCAGGCCAGGTGGACCCATCAGGTCGTGGACATGGGGCGGCGGCTCGTTGCGTTCAAGGACGAGTCGGTTGGTGCGGTCCGCACCTGGAAGTGGGATTTCGGCGACGGGACGACATCCACCGAGCAGAACCCGCAGCACGTCTATGCCCAGAGCCGCGGCGAGTTCGTCGTGACGCTCGAGGTCGAGGGACCGGCGGGCACGTCCCGCTTCCAGCGCGTCTGGGACGTGGCCCTGCGCTGATGAGCGGCCGCGCTCGGTGGGCGGCCTTTGGATTTCTCGCACGGGAGTGAGAGGCATGAACAAGCTGAAACACGTGGGCGCCTTGGTGCTGGCCGGCGTCGTGGGCGCGGTCGTCGGCGGAGGCATGTCCGCGCAGAACGCCCCGGGCGGCTGGGCTGCCGCCGGTCCGACGCAGGTCTCGCTGCCCAAGGATGTCTACCCTGACTCCAGAAACCGCCTGCCGTTGGCGAAGCGAGAGGACATGGACGATTTCGGCAAGAAGGTGTTCGACGACCTGACCGGCACCAAGCGTCTGGCCGGGACGTTTCCGGCCGTTCGCCTCCATAGCCCCAAGCTTGCAGCCCCGTTGGTGGCTGTCTGGGATTACCTCAAGTACGACACGGGGTTGAGCGACCGGCTGCTCGAGGTCGCCGTGTTGACGACGGCGCGCGAGATGGATTGCCAGTACGAATGGACCCAGTGGGAAACACATGGGCGCGACCCGAAGGATCCACGCCATATCGAGCCAGCCCTCATCGACTTGATCAAGTACCGCAAGCCGGTGGTCGGCCTGGGCGAGAAGGAGACGGCGATTATCAGGCTGGGTCGCGAGATGTTCGACAAGAAGAAGGTGTCGTCGGAAACGTTCGCGCAAGTCCTCGGTTTGTTCGGGCGTCGTGGGACGGTGGATCTGGTCTGGCTGATGAACAACTACGCGGCCTCGGCTATTGAAATGATGGTCTTCGACCAGCAACTGCTGGCTGATCAGGCGCCCTTGCTGCCATCTCGGCAGGGCCACTAGCGGAGCTCGCGGGGCTGGTTGTGGGGGGCGCGGACTTGGTTGCGCCCGCACGCCCCGTTGGCGTCGGTGTGGTATAACTGCCCGCCGGTGGCGCCCCGATGGGCCGCCCGACACGTCATTGCGAGTAGCAAGAACAGAAAGCAAGAACAGAAAGCAAGCAGAGGAGAAAGAGCTGTGCATAAATCAGTTGCGTACTGGGCTTTGATTGCATTTGGCGTGATGGGGCCCCGGCTCCACGCCCAGACCGCTGCCGAGCCCTCATTGGATTTCGAGTTCTTCCGAACCAAAGTGCAGCCGGTCTTACTGGCCAATCGTCCCGGCCACGCCCGTTGCATCGATTGCCACGCCGACGCCGGCCGGCGTCCGCACCTCGAGCCGCTGCAGCCGGGCAACTCCTTCTGGACCGAAGAAGAATCCCGCAAGAACTTCGCGGAGTTCTCGAAGGTGGTGGTCCCCGGGAGCGTCAAGAGCAAGCTGCTGGTCCATCCCCTGGCGCAGGCCGCGGGCGGCGACCTCGACCACGGCGGCGGCAAGCATTTCCTGTCGCAGACCAATGCCGAGTGGCTCGTGCTCAAGGCGTGGGTCATGGGTGGCAAGGTCGCCCCGGCCGGTCCGGCGAACAAGCTCCGCCTGCTGCAGACCAACTTCGCCGGCGACACCCTCAGCATCATCGACCCGGCCACGAACAAGGTCGTGAGCACGATTCCCGGAATCATCCTGGGCCACGGAGTGGCCGCATCGCCTGACGGGCGGTTCATCTACGAGAGCGACGAGAAGGAGTCCGCGCTGGCGGTGGCCGACGTGCAGGCCAAACTGTTCGTCAAGCGCATTCCCCTCAGCGGCCATCCCAACAACCTGTCCATCTCGAAGGACGGCCGCTTCGTGTACATCTCGATCACGTCCGGCGCGGGCGCCGTGGACGTCGTGGATACGACGTCGTTGACTCTCGCCAAGACGATTCCGACCGGGATGCTCATCCACAACACGTATCTGACCCCTGACGGCAAGTTCGCGCTCGCCGGGTCCATTCGCGGCAACGGCGTCGCGGTCATCGACACCAAGACCAACGAAGTCGTCCGGAAGATCACCATGGAGACGGGGGTCCGCCCGATGGCCATGTCCACCAACCCGGACGGCTCCACGAAGTGGCTCTTCATCCAGTTGACGGATTTCAACGGCTTCGCCGCAGTGGATTTCGCGACCGGCAAGGAAGTCAAGCGCGTCAAGTATCCTGACCTGCCCGCGGGCCAGAAGAAGCTGCCGCCGGCTGGTGAGGTATCGCACGGTATCGGCGTCACGCCCGATGGCAAGACGGTCGTGGTGTGCAGCCGCGTAGACTCGGCCGTCTACTCCTACTCGTTGCCGGATCTGGCGTTCCTGGGGAAGGCCGAGCTGGCGGGGAAGGGCTCGGGATGGATCTCCATCCTGCCAGACGGCAGCCGCGCGTATGTGGCCAACACCATCACCAATGACGTGTCGGTCATCGACATCAAGACGATGAAAGAAGTCGCCCGCATTCCGGTTGGCGAAGCGCCGCGGCGCAGCGCCATCGCGATGCTCCCATAGCCTCGACACACACCCGGATCGCTGCAGGGCCAGGGGGAAGTCTCCGAAGGGTCGGAGACTTCCCCTAAGCGTATGGACTTCCCGCCCACGCCTTCGAACACCCCGTCCGCGGGGATCCCTTACCAGCAGTCGGTCGAGGACGTTCTCGGCGCGCTCGACACTGACGCCCAGCGCGGCCTGTCCGAGGCCGAGGCGCGCGCCCGGCTCGAACGCGACGGCCGAAACGAACTCGCCGTCGAGCCAGCGGTGCCGGCCTGGCGCGCGTTCCTGGCGCAGTTCGCGGACGCGCTTGTCATCCTGCTCCTCATCGCGACCGCGATCTCCGCCAGCCTGTGGCTGTACGAGCGGAATTCACCACTCCCGTACGACGCCCTCGCCATCTGTGCCGTAGTCCTTCTCAACGCACTGATGGGCTACGTCCAGGAATCGCGTGCCGAATCGGCGGTGGCGGCGCTGCGCCAGATGGCAGCCGGACAGGCGCAGGTGACTCGTGGCGGCGACGTGCGGGGTATCGCGGCCGCCGAGCTCGTGCCAGGCGACATCATCCTGATTGGCGAAGGCGACACCGTTCCCGCGGATGCCCGGCTCGTCCACGTGACGGCGTTGCAGACGGCGGAGGCCGCGCTCACCGGCGAGAGCCTTCCGGTCTCGAAGCACGTCGCGCCCCTCACCGGAGACATGGGGCTCGGCGACCGCGGCAACATGGTGTTCAGCGGGACCACGGTGACGTACGGCCGTGGGCGGGCCGTGGTCGTGGCCACCGGGATGCAGACCGAGATGGGGCGCATCGCCGGCATGCTCGCCGCCGCGCCGCCGACCGCGACGCCGCTGCAACGGGAGCTCGAGCGCCTCGGGAAGATCCTCGGCGCGGTCGTGCTCGTGATTGCGGTCGTGATGATCGCCACGATCGTCGTCGTTGAGCACGTGACCGGAATCTCCGCGCTCGTCCACGTCCTGCTCCTCGGCGTGGCCCTCGCTGTTGCGGCCGTGCCAGAAGGGCTGCCCGCCGTCGTGACATCCGTCCTGTCCATCGGTGTGCAACGGATGGCACGTCGGCACGCCATCGTGAGGCACTTGAAGGCGGTCGAGACGCTCGGCTCCGCAACCGTCATCGCGTCCGACAAGACCGGCACGCTGACGAAGAACGAGATGACGGTTCGCGAGGTCGTCACGGCCAGCGGACATGTGCTGTTCGGCGGCACGGGCTACGCGCCGCTCGGTGACGTGACACGTGGCGGCGGCGGCACACTGGACGGGGCGCTCCGCCTCGAACTGGATCGGGCGCTCGTTGTGGCCGATCGCGCCAACAACGCCCTGCTCCAGGCGCGCGACGGACACTGGACGATCCACGGCGACCCGACGGAAGGCGCGCTGGTCGTCGCGGCGCGGAAGGCAGGCCTGACGCTCGATGCCTTGGGGACGCGGTTCGAACTGGTCGGCGAGGTGCCGTTCTCGTCCGAGCGGAAGCTGATGAGCACGGTGCACGTGGACCGCGAGGGGCCGAACGAGCAGCTGGTGTTCACCAAGGGTGCGCCAGACGTCCTGCTCGCGCGCTGCACGGAGGAACGTGTCGGTGATGGGCGACGGCCATTGGGCCCCGAGCGGCGCCAGGCCATTCTTGCGGCGAACGACGCGCTGGCCGCGGGCGCGCTGCGGACCCTGGGTGTCGCGTTTCGTTCGGTGCCCGCCGGCACGCTGGCGGAGAGGAACATCGACGAACACATAGAGGCCGACCTCGTCTTTGCCGGCCTGATTGGCATGATCGACCCGCCCCGCGACGAAGCGAAGGATGCCGTCGCGCGCGCGAAGGGGGCGGGCATCCGGCCGCTCATGATCACTGGCGATCATCCCGTGACCGCAGCCGTCATCGCCCGTGAGCTCGGCATTGCCGACGACAGGCAGGCCGTCACGGGCGCGGACCTCCACGGCATGTCGGACGATGCCCTCAAGGAAACGCTGAAGACCGCGTCGGTGTATGCCCGAGTGAATCCCGAAGACAAGCTCCGGATCGTCAAGGCGCTCCAGGGCCAGGGTGCGATCGTGGCGATGACCGGAGACGGGGTCAACGACGCGCCGGCGCTCAAGACGGCCGACATCGGCCTCGCCATGGGCATAACCGGCACCGACGTGTCCAAGCAAGCCGCCGATATCGTGCTCGCGGACGACAACTTCGCGTCCATCGTGGCGGCCGTGGAGGAGGGGCGGGCTATCTTTTCGAACATCAGGAAGTTCCTCCGCTATCTGCTCTCGTCGAACATCGGCGAGGTGTTGACCATGTTCTTCGGTGTCCTTCTGGCGAAGGTCATCGGTCTGCAATCGTCAGACAACGCACTCGTGTTGCCGCTGCTCGCGACGCAACTCCTCTGGATCAACCTCGTGACGGACGGCGCGCCGGCACTTGCGCTCGGCGTCGATCCAGCCGACCAGGGGCTGATGGACATGCCGCCCCGCGCCCGAGGAGAGCGCATCATCACGCGTCAGATGTGGACGGGGATTGCGCTTGTCGGTCTGGTCATGGCAGCCGGCACGTTGTTCGTGCTCGACGCGTCATTGCCTGGCGGGCTCATCGCGGGCTCGGGCAGCATCCGTTACGCCCAGACGATGGCGTTCTCGACGTTGATGCTCGGGCAGCTGTTCAACGTGCTCAACGCGCGGTCGGACGAGCGCAGCGCCTTCGTCAGCCCGTTCTCCAACCATTGGCTGTGGGCTGCGATCGGGTTCTCGCTGGTGTTGCAGGTCGCCGTCGTCTACGTCCCGTTCCTCCAGCACGCGTTCTCGACCGAGCCGTTGGCGTGGTTGGATTGGCTGTTGTGCGCGTCGGTTGCGAGTGCCGTGTTGTGGGCGAGAGAGCTCAGTAAAGTGATCCTGCGTGCGCGCTAGCGACGGTGATCGAGGGCCACGTAGGTCTCGAGCAGCGCCACGCCGGCGGCCACGAGGATGGGTCCGAGCACGAGCCCGAGCACCCCGAACGCGCTCACGCCTCCGAGGAGCGCGAGGACGATCAGGAGCCCGTTCATCTTCGTGCCCCCGCTCATGAGCGCCGGGCGCAGGACGTTGTCAACCGCGCTGACGACGCCGACACCAAGACCGGCAACGATAGCGGCGCGACCGATCGACCCGGAAACGGCGAGCAGGACGGCCGCCGGGAGCCACACGACCCACGCCCCGAGCGGCACGAGGCAGAAGAACCCCATGACCACGCCCCAGAACACAGGCGCCTCGATGCCGACGGCCGCGAAGACGAGGCCCCCGAGGGTTCCCTGCACCGTCGCGATGATGCCGGCTGTCGTGACGCTCACCGAGACGAGTGCCCGTGTCTGTGCAATCAAGCGTTCGCGCACGACTTGGTC
>JBEQUD010000499.1:0-5869 GCA_040349235.1 Acidobacteriota bacterium | reverse complement strand
AACCCTTATCTTCTCGATGTTGATTGGACTCACATTCCGTATATCATGGAGAAAGGAATTAAAATTTCAATCAATCCCGATGCGCATAGCATTTCCGAAATCGTCTTGGGGGAAGTCGTCGGCGGGGTGAGTGTCGACGGCGAGCAGGTCGCGGACCGTGTTGTTGTACTCGGTGCGGTTCAGCCGCCGCGCCGTGACGCGCCCTGGGTCCGGCGTGACGTTTCGATCGGCCTCGTCGAACTGCCCGTCGAGAAACCCGATCATGGCGTCGATGTCCGCCTGGGGTGGACGGGGCACGCCCTTGGGCGGCATCTCGCCCGCACGCAGCTTCCGCACGATGACTTCCCACCCCTCGCGCGACGCGGCGAGCGACCTCGGGTCGGTAAACGGCGTCAGGTCCACGCCGCCCGACGACAACCGCGCGTTGTGACACGGCTGGCACGTGTTCGAGATGATCGGCGCCACGCGCTCGGAGAAGCTCTCGTGGTTGGTTGCCGGTGCCTGCGCGGAGGCCGCAGGGCCGCGCGCGGCCGACAGGCGGACGGTCAGCGCCAGGACCGCGAAGGCCGCAATGAGAAGGGCAAGCGGGTGCGGGCGTCGGGGCCGCATTTTCAGGCAAGAACCCTATCACATGGCCGCGCGCTTTCGGGTTCTAATACAACGCGACGAGGGAGGGTGACGTGGTGAGGATGAGTGCCTGGATTTCGACGTTCCTGCTGGTGATGCTGGCAGCCGCAGCCGGCGCGCAGGTGCCGAGCGCGCGGCCGCAGGACCCGGCCACGCCGGTGTTCGCGGCCGACAACCGCGTGACCTTCCGCATCAGGGCGCCCAAGGCGAGCGAGGTCTGGGTATCGACGAACCTGGGCGGCACGGCGCCGAAACCGGCCGGCACCGTCAAGGATCAACCCGGCATGTGGAACGTGCCGCTGCAGAAGGACGCCACCGGTCTGTGGACCGTCACGGTCGGCCCGCTCGAGCCCGAAATCTACCGCTACGTGTTCCTGGTTGATGGCGTGCGCACCCTGGACAGCTCGAACCCGAGCGTGAAGCCCGGAGGAACACTCCTGTGGAGCTACTTCGAGGTGGCCGGCCACCCGCCGCGTTTCGACGAGGTGCAGGACGTGCCGCACGGCTCGGTGCAGTTCCGGACCTACCGCGTGACCGGCTCGAAGGCGCTCCACACCGTGGTGATCTATGTGCCTCCCGACTACGATCGCCTTCCCGCGCGCAGGTTCCCCGTGCTGTACCTCTTTCACAGTGGCGGCGATTCGGAGGAAGGCTGGGTGCGTCTCGGCCACGTCGCGGCCATCCAGGAAAACCTGCTCGCGCAGAAGAAGACCGTGCCCATGCTGGTGGTGATGCCGTACGGCGACATCGAGGGGGACGCAACCGCGTTCGACGCCATCGACACGTTCGGCCGCGAAGTATTCGACGACGTGATGCCGCTCGTCGAGAAGAACTACCGGGTGGTCGCCAATCGCGACAACCGCGCGGTCGCCGGCGTCTCGGTCGGTGCGGCACAGGCCTTCACGCTCGGCCTGCGCAACCTGGATCGATTTGCCTGGGTCGGCGAATTCAGCGCGGGCACGTTCACCTCGGCCAAATTCGACATGGACAAGCAGGTGCCTGGATTCATCCAGAACCCTGCGGTGGCCAACAAGAAGCTCAAGCTCCTGTTTCTCGGATGCGGGACGGAAGACACACGGTTTCCCGGGCACACCAAGCTGAACGATCTGCTCGAGAAGAACGCCGTCGCGCACGAATTCCACCAGACGCCCGGTGAGCACGAATGGAAGGCCTGGCGACACCTGCTGGTGGAATTCATGCCGAAGCTGTTTCAGCCCACGAAGTAGAACCAGACGACCCACTTTGGCCGTCCGCGTGCCACGAGCGGACGGCAGCCACTTTGCAGTGAGCCACACCGTGACTCTCACTGGGAGGTTGGAATGAAGGTCTGGAACACGGTCGTGCTGGCATCGCTCGTAGGCGCATGTGTTGGGCTCGCGCACCCTGCGGTGGCCCACCCGGCTACAGCCCGGCCTGGCGTCGCGCGCGCCACCGACGCGGAAGATGCGCTTGAAGCGCGCATCACGGACAGGCTCAAGAACAACTCGATACTCGCCCCTCGCGACATCGACGTCGAGGTGAAGGGCCGCATCGTCACGCTCACCGGGTCGGTCCGCACGTCATCCGAGAAAGCGCAAGCCGGACAACTGGCTCGGGTCAGCGGCGTTTCGAGAGTGCACAACGAGATCGACATCGATCCGAAGCTCGACGACTCCAAGCTCGACAACGCCGCCGACAAGACGAAGGCGGGCCTGAACAAGGCCGTCGATGCCACGGTCGGTGCCGCGCGGAAGACCAAGGAGCTGGTCCAGAAGGGCGTCGGCAAGTCCGAAGAAGGCGTCGCCAAAGTTGCGGACAAGACGTCGGACGCCATCGGCAAGGCCGGCGACGCGACGACAGACACATCCATCAGCACCCGCGTCAAGGCCGACATGTCCGGCGACAGTCTGCTGACCAATACGGCTATCGAGGTGGAGACGTCCGACAGGGTGGTCACGCTCAAGGGGACCGTGCCGTCTGCAACCGCCAAGGCACGCGCCGCCGAGATTGCCGGCCGCCCGGACGGCGTCATGCGCGTGGTTGACGAACTTGTCGTGATCGCTCCATAGGCGCCCTCGCATGAACAACATGCTGCAGGGTAGCCTCTCCAACCAGGTCGGCGTCCTGCTGGTGCTGGCGATCCCCGTCGCCTGCATCGCCTGGACAGTCACCCACGAGGCGATCTTCGAGGAGATGCGGGAGTACTGCGCCGCGCGGAGCAGAGCACCCGGCTTCCTGCTCGTGCGCAAGTTCTTCTATCTCTTCACCTGTGAGTACTGCCTCAGCCACTGGGTGACGTTCGCGCTTGTGTGGTTGACGGGCTACCGGCTGCTGCTCGACGACTGGCGCGGCGCCGTCGTCGGCGGATTCGCCCTCGTCTGGATCGCGAACCACTACATGAGCCTGTTCGGCCGGGTGAGGCTGGAAATGAAGCTCGAACGGCTGGAGGTCCAGCACGCCGAGCAGCACGGGCATCAGCCGATCGCGGCGACGTCGCGCCGGCTGTCCCTCCCAAGGAGATGACGATGGCTGACGACGACCGCGAAGAACTGACTGTGGTCCCTCTGCCGAGCAGCGAGACCGAAGAAGAGCACCGCCGCATCCGCGCGTCGAACGATCGGGATCAGCAGCTCGAGCGTGCGGGCAAGCCCAGCCGACACAACCAGGGCTACGACGAAGCGGCCGACGGCAGACCAGCGCCGGACATCGAACGCGTGGTCGACGAGGCGTAGTCGCTGGCCCGCGAGGGCCTAGGCTGGCTTCAGCGTCAGCTGCACGAGCCGGTCGGCGCGCTCTTGGCGGTCGAGCGTGCGGCAGGTTTCGACAATCGCCTCGAACTGCGCCGCGGGGATCGGCAGCCCCGGCACCACCGCGCGAATCCGGCGGACCTCGTCGTCGAAGTCCCAGATGAACTCGCGTCCAGTGGCCTGCTTGGTGTAGCTCCTACCGTCCTTGGTGAAGATGGTGATGCGCGGCGCGAAGAGGCCGGTCTCGTGCGAGGGCACAATCGTCACGCGGTTCATCAACTCGAGGACTTCGGGCGGATCGGGCGTGCCCGGCAGCATCGGGTAGCCGCGCTTCACCACGCCGTACGCCGTGAAATACGGCGTGTTGCCTCGCCTGGTGGGTTTCGCGGCCTCGTGGCGCGCGGGAAACGCGGGCGTCGGGTAGAGCGTCTCGAGCCAGTTCACCACCGCCTCGACACGATCGACGTCCGCGTAACGAATGTCGTGCTCCTCGCAGAGGCGGGCCGTGACGTCGATGTGCGCGATGTTGTAGCCCGAGATCGAGTAGATGCGGTACAGCGTCTCGAGCAGCGTCCAGTCCTTCCCCAGACCCTCCGTGATCCCGTGCAGGTTGACGTGGCGATCCCCGGTGAAGCTGTAGGTCAGATCGCCGCGGTTGTTCCCGGTGTACGCGTAGTAGAACCCCGCCTCGCCTTCGAGAATCGTCTCGGCCGCCGGATGCCCGAGTTTGGCGAGCGCGACGGCCATCATGGCGTTGCGCGCCGACAGGCCCTCGCGTCCCAGGCTCTCGAGGTTGCCGCCCGCCATGTTCACGCAGTGGCCGAACGTCGCGTTGATCTGGTCTTCGTCGAGGCGCATCAGTCTGGCCGCGACCATCGCGGCGCCGAAGATGCTGAACACGGAGCTGGCGTGGAAGCCGTGCGCCATCACCGACGGGATGAAGTCAGAGGCCATGCGCTCCATGACCTCGTAGCCGGCCGCGACGCCGGCGATGAAGTCCCGGCCCGACGTGCCTTCGGCTTCCGCCGCGGCAAACGCACTTGGAAAGATGCTGATGCCCGGGTGGGTCAGCATGCGGAACGTGTCCCATTTGCCGGCGGCCTGCGCCATCTCCGCGTTGGCGAACACGGCCCCGCACTTGGTGGCCTTCGCGCCGTTGACCATGACGGTCGCGCCGTTGCGGACGGCGCTCTCTTCCGCGATGACGAGGGCGGCGGCCTCGCGTCCGCCCTCCATCTGCGAGCCGAGCAGAATGGACGAGAGCGCGTGCAGGGTCAGGCCCTTGATGCGGTCCACGACGGCCGGCGGCACGTCCTCGTAGCGGAGGCCCGCCACCCAACGCGAGAACTGCCGGCTGAGGGACGGCCCACCGCGCGGCGCCGCGGCGGGGCCGCCCGTGCCGGCGGGCGCCGGCCGAGGCTCCTGCGCGGCCCGTTCGACCGCGCCCGCGGCGGGGGCCGCCGCCACTGCGCCGGCCGCGAGCCCGGCCGCGTGCAAAAACCGGCGGCGGCCGACCGCGCGGTCGGCGGGATCAGCAGGTCTCGACATGGTTGGTCTCCCGCGTCCGCCGCGTCAGTTGACCGTCAGAGCCTTGCTCGACGTACCGCCGCCAGGCCACGGCGTGAACACCGTGATGGTGGCGTTGCCCGCCGCGGGAATGCGATCGCCCGGCACCCGCGCGCGCAGTTCGCTGTCGCTGACGAAGGAGGTCGGCACCGGCTTGCCGTTCACGGACACCAGCGACGTCGAATGGAAATCGCGCCCCGTCACGACAAGATCGAACGCCGTGCCGTGCACGACCGGCCCCTTGCTCCCCACGGCCGCCACCACCGGGACCGGCGCCGACGAGCTGATCGGAGGCTCTTCGACCTCGGCGAAGTCGGAGTGGTAGTCGCGGTGGTAGCGGCCATCGAGCACCTCGCCGCCCTTGATGACCGTGCGGATCTTGGTCGTGTTGTGGATGTCGCTGAGCGGATTGGCGTCGAGAATCAGGACGTCCGCGAACCGGCCCGGACGGATCGTTCCGACCTTGTCGTCCACGTGAAAGAATTCCGCCGGCAGCCGCGTCGCCGTGACGAGCGCCTGCATCGGCGTGAGCCCCGCATCGACGAACTGCTCGATCTCCTTGTGCAGGCTGGCGCCGGGCACGTTGGCCGAGCCGCCCGAATCGGTGCCGGCGAGGATGAGGCCGCCGGCCTTGTTGAACCGCCGCAGGAACTCCATCGCGTTGCGGAGGCCGCGCCTCGACTCTTCCATGACTGCCGCGTCCGCAGTTTCCACATACGGATAGGTGCCGACCGCCGACGAGTAGCTCCGCACCTTGTGCCAGAACGTCAGCCAGTTGAGCACGTTGCTGAGCGGCACGTAGCGGAGCTCTGGATTCATCACCATCTGGTAGTCCTCGAGCTCGTACTGCCGCGCCTGCCGGAGAACGCCCGAGTGCTCGTTGACGATGTGCGGACCAAGCGCGGTGTGGTGCTGGACCATGAAGGCGACCAGCTCGTCCATCTTGTCCA